>JAJYDP010000270.1 GCA_021777365.1 Chloroflexota bacterium
CCGGGCAGCCCCCGCCCGCTCAACCCGCCGGCAGCAGGCTCGTGTCGATCAGCTGGTCGACCGTCAGCGGCTTCGCCACCGGGTGGTCCGGCAGCGACGACATGAACGTCAGCGATGCCTGCCAGGCCGCCGGGTCGATCGCGCCCAGCCCGTGCGCGTCGGTGTACGCGCTGCCCCACGTCGCGATCGTCGCCTTCAGGATCTGCATCTGCAGGGCCTGCTGCGACGCGAGGGCCGGCACGACCTTCACCGAGGCGTCGAACCCCTTCTGCGGATCGGCCGCGATGTCGCGCATCGCGTGCAGGGTCGCGGCGATGAACGCCCGCAGCGCAGGGCCCCTGGCGGCGATGGTCGAGGTGCTCGCGATCAGCCCCGGGCCGGGGAGCGGCACGGTCTGGTCCACGTGCAGCTCCGTGACCTGCTGGCCCTGCGACTGCAGCTGCAGCGGCTCGTTGTTCGTGTAGCCGGTCGCGGCGTCCACCGCCCCGCGATAGACCGCCGCCTCCTGGCTGTAGTCGGGGTACTCCACCACCTGCACGTCGCCGGTCGTGAGGTTGGCGGAGCTCAGCAGCGCCTGGAGCATGATCCAGGAGCTGCCGCACTTGCACGGCGTCCCGATCCGCTTGCCCTTCAGGTCCGCCGCGGTGGTGATCCCCGAGCTCGCCTTCGCGAAGACGATGTTGGGGAACGTGCCGTAGATCGTGGCCACGTACTTGATCGGGATGCCCTGGCTGACCGCCGGGATCACGCTCGTGCCGTCGGCGATGCCCGCGTCGAGGGCGCCCTGGGCGACCAGCACCACCAGGTCCGGGTCGACCTTGTTCTCGAACGTCACGTCGAGCCCGGCGTCCCGGTAGTAGCCGGCCTGCTGCGCGAGGTAGAACTGCGCGAACTGCACGCTCGGGATGTAACCGAGCCCGATCGTCAGGTGGGTGAGGGTGCCCGATCCGGCAGACGACGAAGCGGCGGGCCCGCCCGACGCCGGCGCACCCGGCGCACCCGACGACGGACCGCCCGATGCAACGGCAGCCGACGCGACCGGGGCGGACGACGCCGCAGCCGACCCGGCGGCCGGGATCGACCCGGTGGGCGACGCGGCAGGCGACACGCAGGCCCCGGCGAGCAGCGCCAGGATCGCGGGGACCGCGAGGATGCGCAGTCGCCCCCGGAGGGCGCCCGGGCCTGACAGCCCGCGGTGCGGCTGGATGCGTGGTGCGAGTCGAGACACGATGACCTCCCCAGGTGACACGTCAGCCGCGGGTGCCGACCAGGCGGCGTTCCACGAGCACGACCAGGACGTACAGCACGACGCCCAGCAGGGCGATCGTCAACAGCGTGGCGAACAGCAGCGGGATGTCGAACAGGCTGCCGCGGGCGAGGTTGATCAGCACGCCCAGGCCGCGGTCGCCGCCTGCCCACTCGCCGATGATCGCACCGACCACCGCGAGCGTGACACCCACGCGCATCCCGCCCATGATCCCGGGCAGCGCCGCGGGCAGCTCGAGGCTCCACAGCAGCTGCCAGCGCGTCGCCCGGTACGAGCGCGCCATCTCCAGCAGCCGCCGGTCGACGTTGCGGAGCCCGACCATCGTCGCGACCGCGACCGGGAAGAAGACGATGAGCGCGCAGATCACGACCTTGCTGAGCAGCCCGTTCCCGAACCACAGGGCCAGGAGCGGCGCGAGGGCCAGGATCGGCGTGGCCTGGGCCGCGACCAGGTACGGGGAGAGGACGCGCTCCGCCAGGCGCGAGCGCGCCAGCGCGTACCCGGCCACGAGGGCCGCGCTCGCACCGACGGCGAACCCGAGCAGGACCTCGACGAGCGTCTGCGCCGCATGCGGCTCCATGGTGCCGTCGGCCCAGGCGGAGACGAACCGTGCCGCCACCACCTCCGGCGCGGGCAGGATGAAGACCGGGTAGCCGCCGAGGACCACGACCAGCTTCCAGGCGATGACGAAGACGAGCGCCGCGGCGGCAACGTCGATCGCGCGCCGCCAGCGGCCGAGCCCGCGCCGCCGGGCCACGGGCGCCCGATGCGCCACGGTCCGTTCGCCGGCCAGCGGTCGGAGCCCGCTCACGCTCCGCCCTCCGGCCCGAACGGGTCGAACCAGGCCGGCTCGCCCAGCTCCTCGATCGGGATCCCGCCCGGCCACTGGCGCCGGCCCAGCTCCGCGGTCAGCTCTGCCGGCGAGGGATCGTCCGTGGCGCCCGCCAGGTGCCGCCGGATCAGGGTCGCCGTCCGCCCGAGTGCCAGCGTGTCGATGTTCGACTCGCGCGCGGCGCGGTCGATCCCCACGGGCAGGTCGGCCACGACACGTCCGGGGCGGGGTGAGAGCACGATCACCCGGTCGGCCAGGAAGATGGCCTCGGAGATCGAGTGCGTGACGAGCAGGATCGTGGTCTCGGTGCGCTCCCACAGGTGCAGCAGCTCGGCGTTGAAGCGCTCGCGGGTCAGCGCGTCGAGGGCGCTGAACGGCTCGTCGAGCAGGAGCACGGAGGGCCCCAGGGCGAGCGCGCGCGCGATCGACACGCGCTGCCGCATGCCGCCCGACAGCTCGTGCGGCCGGGCGCCCGCGAACTCGCGCAGGCCCACCAGGCCGAGCAGGTCGCGCACCTGGTCGTCACGCCGGGCGCGCGACCATCCGGCAAGCTCCAGGGGATACGCGATGTTGCCGGCGGAATCGCGCCACGGCAGCAGGCGTGGCTCCTGGAACACGAACCCGACCCGGGGGTCCGGGCCGGTCACCGCCACGCCGTCCACCTCGATCTGCCCGGCGGCGGGCCGGAGGAGGCCGGCGACGAGCCGGAGGAGGGTGCTCTTGCCGCACCCGTTGGGCCCGATGAGCGCGACGACGGAGCGCTCCGGCACGTCGAAGCTGACCCGGTCGAGCACGGGCAGCGCGCCGTCCACCGTGGCGAACGACCGCGAGACGCCGCGGATCGCGATGCTGGTCAGGGCGTGGACCCCCGTCGTGCGGCCTCGCATCGGGCGCAGGCGGAAGGGGCACGGGCGGTGCCGGCACACGGACGCGCCGGTCGCACGCGCCTCACTTCTCCCATCCGGACTCTGACCGTCGGCTCCCTGCCAGGGGATCCACCGCCGTGACGCTCGCGCGCCGCGCCGGGTCGTGGGCTGGCGGGCCTTGCGGCGCCGCCGACCACCGGTCGGGAATTCCACCCAACCCCGAAGTGAAGGCGTATTCGTGCCTGCGCGGAGAGGATAGCGCAGGCGGCGGGAAGTCGCCCCCGGTGCGGTCGCCCCCGGTGCGGTCGCCCCACTGCCGCTACAGTGGCCGCCATGTTGACGCTCGTCCTCTCCCGGCACGGAGCCACCCCGCGCTCGGACCCCGAGCAGCACCTGGGGCAGCGGCTCGACCTCCCGCTCTCCGACGCCGGCCGCGCGGCGGCGCGTGCCCTGGGGGAGCGGCTGGCCGGCGTGCCGTTCGATCGGATTGTGTCGAGCCCGCTTGCGCGCGCCCGCGAGACCGCGTCGCTCGTTGTGCCGGGCGTCGACGTCGAGATCGACGCGCGGCTCACCGAGATGGACTACGGGCGGTGGGAGGGGCTGACGTACGCGCAGATCGACGCGGTGGACGCGACTGCGCGGCGGCGCTGGGAGGAGGACCCGGCGGGTCTGGCCTGTCCCGGCGGGGAGTCGGGCGACCAGGTCGCAGGGCGGGTGCGGTCGCTCCTGGTCGATCTGCTCGGCTGGGCGGACAGATCGGGCGGGACGTCGGGACAGGAGTCATCCGCCGGAGACGCAGGCGTCGGGGGGCGGCCGGGCTCGGTCGGCAAGGCGCGGCCGGGCTCGGTCGGCAAGGCGCGGCCGGTTTTGGCCGGGTCCCGCGTCCTCGTCGTCGCGCACTCCACCACGAACCGCGTGCTGCTCTCGGTGGCGCTGGGCGTCCCCATCCGCGACTACCGCCGGCGCTTCACCCAGGCGCCGGCCAACCTGACCGTGCTGCGGTTCCCCGCCTCGCTCGACGAGGGGGCCCGCCTGCTCGTCGGCAACGACGTGTCGCACATCCGAGGGGTGCGCGGCGACACCTGGGAGTAGCGCTCGGAGCGGGCGGCCGGAGCCGCCAGGGTGCGCGGCGCCGATGCCGCCGGGGTGCGGGCGGCCGGAGCCGCCGCGGGTCAGGACGCGCGCCGGAGGCGGGAGACCCAACCCAGGCGCCACGCCACGAACAGGACCACGGCCGCGACGCACGCGACCGCGATGGCGGTGTCGAACGGCGAGAGCGCGTGCCGGACGTCGATCCAGTTCGCACCGAGGACCGTGCCGACGTAGAGCAGCAGGATCGTCCAGGGCACCGCGCCGAGCGTCGAGTAGAGGACGAACCGCCCGAGCGGCATCCGCGCGACCCCGGCGGGGAAGCTGATGAACGTCCGGACGACCGGCAGCAGGCGGCTGAAGAACGCGGTCTGCGGGCCCCATCGGGCGAAGAACCGGTCCGCCAGGTCGATCTCCTCCTGGCGGATCAGCAGGTACCGGCCGTAGCGCTCCAGGAACGGGCGGCCGCCCCAGGCCCCGATCGCGTAGCCGACAAGCGACCCGGCGGTGTTGCCGGCGACCGCCACGACGGCGACGACCCAGAACGACCACGGTCCGTGCGTCAGCGGTTCGACGCTGGCGGGGCTCGAGACGAGGAACCCGGCGAAGGGGAGGACCAGCTCGGAAGGGAGCGGGATCATGGCCGACTCGATGGCCATGGCGACACCGACGCCGAGGTACCCCACGGTGCCGTAGAGGTGGGTCAGGAAGGGGATGACGATCTGGTCGAGGAAGGCAAGCATGCCGGGGCGAGTCTAGCAGTGGGTGCCGGGCTGGGCCGGCGGCGGCACAGTTGCATCGTTCGCGCGGAGGCCCCGGAGCGCCGTAGACCCCGGAGCGCCGTAGGGCCTCGAACGGCGCGCTGATCGCAGTCGGGACATGGTTGCATCGTTCGAGCGGAGGCCCCGGAGCGCCGTAGGCCCCGGAGCGCCGTACACTCGGACGGATGGTCGAGTTGCGCATCGTCGACGTCACGGACGAGGAGGGGTTCGCGCTGGTGCCGCCGTGTGCCGACCCATCGTTCGACCATCGGACGTGCGACTACTGGGAGGACGCGGTCGCCGGCTCGAAGTCGCACCGCGAGGCATGGCTCCGCCCGCACGCAGCCGGGGCGGCGCCACCTGCCGTGTCGGCGCCACCTGCCGTGTCGCCCGCACGCAACCCGTTCCTTGAGGAGGCGCTGCAGCGCCGACCGGCCTTCAACCCGTTCGATCCGCGAGCTACGAAGTCGCCGGAGCCGGAGGAAGACGGCACGGGCGGGCGCGTTCCGGAGAGGGATCTGTTCGCTCCCATCGCCGACAACCCCTTTGCCCCAACGCCGCGCCTGGTCGAGCGTCCCGGGGCCGGCGCTCCCCGGAAGCTTGGGCTCCTGGGGCGGGGCCTGGGGGTCTTCGGCAGCTACGCCAAGGTGCTCCTGGTCGACGACCGACCCGCCGCGTACTGTCAGTTCGGACCGCTCTCGGCCTACCCGCGTGCGTTGCGGCTCCGCGACCTCTACCCGCAGCTGCCGGCGTCGCCGCTGCCCGCGGTGATCACGTGCGTGGCGACCACGGCCGGGGCGAGGCGCCAGGGGCACGCGCTGGCGCTGATCGACGACGTCTGTCGCGAGCTGGCGCGCCGTGGGTTCGCGGCGGTGGAGACGTACCCGGAGGCCGGGGCGGGGGCCGACGTCACGAGCGCCGCCTTCCCGGGGTTCTGGGAACGTGCCGGCTTCGTCATGGTCGTCGCCGACGACCGGTTCCCGGTGATGCGCCGCGAGCTCTGAGTCGGGGGCGTGGGGCGGGCTGCCGCTCCCGTGCATCGGCTGCCGCTCCCGTGCATCGGCTGCCGCACGACAGCGACGCGTTGGCCCGACTACGACCCAGGGCGCGCTCGCGTCGCTGCCCCCGTGCATCACATGCACGAAAGCGACGCGCTGCCCCCCTGGCTGGTCGACATTGCTCACGTGGCGCACAACAGCGACCAGTTCGGCGCCCGGGCGGTCACTTCCGTCCGTCTCACGCACAGATTCGGCCGGTCACCGGTCCAGCATGGTCCAGGCTGGTCGCGTTCGTGCACCACATGCAAACGGGCCGTGCCAACTCCCACCGCGGTCGGCTGTGGCCGCGGCCGGCGCCGGTACTGGTCCCTACCCCCAGCCGCGTGAGCTGCGGCCCCCGGGCCGCGCCAGCCCCCCGGCCGCGTGAGCTCCCGACCCCGGGCCGCGCCAGCCCCCCGGCCGCGTGAGCTCCCGACCCCGGGCCGCGCCAGCCCCCCGGCCGCGTGAGCTCCCGGCCCCCGGGCCGCGTGAGCTCCCCAGCCGCGTGAGCTCCCGACCCCGGGCCGCGCCAGCCCCCGAGGGCGGCATCGGGGAACGACGTGCCGCCGCCGTGCCGCCTCCCCAGCCGCGTGAGCTCCCGACCCCGGGCCGCGCCGCATGCGCTCCTCGCCCCCCCCGGTGGCCACGCACCGAGGCTAGACTGCCTGCGTCCGGGCCCGGTGGCGCAGCGCACGACATGTCCCGCACGGAAGCCCGATGCGGCTCATGCGCACCGCCCAGCCCCACATGCAGCGCGAGGAGAACGTGGCCAGGCTCATCGAGTGCGTCCCCAACTTCAGCGAAGGCAGGCGGCCCGAGGTGGTCGACGCGCTGGCGGACGCCGTGGCCTCCGTGCCGGGCGTGTTCCTGCTCGACCGCACCCAGGACCCCGACCACAACCGCTGCGTGCTCACCTTCGCCGGGGAGCCCGGGCCCGTCACCGACGCGATGGACGCGGCCGTCGGCGTCGCGATCGACCGGATC
>JAJYDP010000271.1 GCA_021777365.1 Chloroflexota bacterium
CGACAGCCCACGGGCCGGCCCGAGGTGCGCGGCCACCGCCCGGCCACATAACCCACTCGGCCACAGAAGTACGACAACCTCACGAGCGCGGTCAAGCAGGTCCTCATCGGGCGTGACCGGACCGAGACCGACCGCTTCACCGCGCTCCACAGCCACTATGGCTTCGACCCGTTCTTCTGCATCCCGGGTGAGAAGGGCGCCCACGAGAAGGGCGGCGTCGAAGGCGAGGTGGGCCGCTTCCGGCGACGCCACCTGGTGCCGGTCCCGAAGGTCGCCGACCTGGCGGCCTTCGACGCGCTCCTCGTGGCGGCGGACCGGCGCGACGACGGTCGCCGGATCGAGGGTCGGGCGCAGACGGTCGGCCAAGCCTTCGCCGCCGAGCGGGGATCGCTCCGGCCGCTGCCGGTCGAGTCGTTCCCCTCGGCGGTGGTCCTGACGGCGCGGGTCGACGCGAAGGCGCGGATCTGCGTGCGCCAGCGCTGGTACTCGGTGCCGGCGGGGCTCGCCGGGCGGGAGGTGACGGTGCGCCTGGGTGCCCGCCATGTCGAGGCGCTCGCGGGCGGCACCCTCGTCGCCCGCCACGAGCGCAGCCCCCGCAAGGGCACCCAGACCCTGCTGCTCGACCACTATCTCGAGGTCCTCGTGCGCAAGCCCGGCGCCCTGTCATCCTCGCTCACCCTCGCCCAGGCGCGGGCGAGCGGCGCCTTCACCGCTGCCCACGAGCGGTTCTGGGCGCGGGCACGCCGCACGCACGGCGACGCCGCCGGGACGCGGGCCCTCATCGAGGTCCTGCTGCTCCATCGGACGCTGCCGTTCATCGCGATCCATGCCGCGCTCGACACGGTCGAACGGATGCGCTCGGCGGACCCTGCCCTGGTCGCGATCGAGGCCCGCCGGATCGCCGACGGTCGAGGCACGACCGCGGTCACAGCGGACCGCGCCGAGCGTGCCGGCTGGGCCCGTCCCGTCCCGGTCCTGGGCGGCTATGACACCCTGCTCACGGTGATCGCCGGAGGTCGGACCCGATGAGCGGCATATCCCTCACCGAGCAGGCGGCCGCGCTTGCCATCGACGCCGCCTGCCGGTCGCTCCGGCTGCCCACCGTCCGCACCCAGGCGGAGGCGCTCGCCGACGCCGCCGCCCGAGACCGGCTCACCCACCGGGCCTTCCTCGCCGAGGTCCTATCGGCCGAACTCGACGAGCGCGACGGGAGGCGCCGGGAGCGCCGGATCGCCGAGGCGAGGTTTCCCCGGATCAAGCGGCTTGACGACTTCGACCTCGCGGCGGCGCCCACGATCCCGCCCGGCACCCTCGCCGCCCTCACGGCCCTCGCCTGGGTCGCCGCCGGCGAGCCGGTCGTCCTGCTGGGCGATCCTGGGACCGGGAAGTCGCACCTGCTGACGGGGCTCGGGATCGCCGCCTGCGAGCGCGGTCTGCGGGTGCGCTACGTGACCGCGGCAGGACTCGTCAACGAGCTCGCCGAGGCGGCCGACGAGCGGGTCCTCGCCCGGACCGTGGCCCGCTATGCGCGCCTCGACCTGCTCTGTCTCGACGAGCTCGGCTACGTCCACCTGGACCCGCGGGGCGCCGAGCTGCTGTTCCAGGTGATCACCGAGCGCGACGAGCGGGCCTCGATCGCGGTGGCCTCCAACCTGCCGTTCTCCGAATGGACCTCGATCTTCCCCGACGGGCGCCTGGCGGCAGCGGTCGTCGACCGCCTGACCTATCGCGCCCACGTCATCGAGACGGGCAGCGCCTCCTACCGGCTGCGGGCCACCGAGCGGGCCCGGAAGGGAGGTGCCGCCACGGCCTGATCGACCCGACCTGATCGGTTCACGGCATCAAGGAGAACGGGTCGGGGGTGGGGCCACTTCTGAGCATCACGGTGGGGCCAAATCAGGCCATCATTCCCACACTGCCCTTGTCCGTCGACCTGCCCATCTCCGTGGGGCGGTGACAGCCCGTCGCGTCCGGGTTCCGCGATCGGCTGCGTTATCTCGATGAGGGTGTGGCCGCGGCGCGCCCGGGAGCCGAGGGAAGGGTGGAGCAGGAGCTGGCGGTGGCCGGCGGGCAGAGCGCGGCCGGCAAGCGAGCAGCTCGGCGATGGCTCGTTCTCCTGGCAGACTTACGAGACCACGGGCACGAAGCTTGGGATCTCGGCGATTCCGCTGACTGCGCTCACCCGTCAGCAGTCATCGTGGGCGAGGGAGGCGCGACATGAACCTAGTGCGCGGTCGCGATGGCGGCGCTGCTCTGGCAGTGGTCGCACTCTCCATCGTGCTCACGGCCTGCGGCAGTTCTCCCGGCACGGCGATGCCCTCGCTTCCGCCGCCGAGCCAGAGCACGCCGTCGGCCAGCGCGCCTGGCCCCGGCTCGAGCCTGGCTGCGGCGTCTGCTCCGGCATTGTCGCCGATCCCAACTGCGGCGGCGACGCCGGAGGGATGGCTGCCGGCTCTCGGCCTGCCCACGATCGCGGTGCCCGCGGTGTCATTGCACACGATGGCCGGGAACAGGGCCCTCGCGACCTGGGGCTCACGGACCTACACCGTGGATGAGCCGCCGCGGAGTGGCCATGCCAGCCTCGTCGTGACCGACCTCGCGTCGGGCACGACGAGGCGCACCGCGATCCCGCTCCTCGCCCGCGAGACGACCGTGCCGCCGGATGGCCTCTGGGATCCCGCCACCATCGTGGCCGCCGACGATCACTGGCTCGCGCTCGTCGTGTGGAAGCGGCTCGGGCCGACCGGAGGGCCGGTCGCGGTCCCTGTTCCGGGCACGAGGAGCAGCCCGTGGCCTGGCGGCTGCTCGTCGCACCGCTCGACCCGGCCACCGACAGGCCCGCCGGCGCGTTCCGGGTCCTCGACCAGGGCACGAACACCCACCCCTTCACGCTCCCAGGGCAGGGCGAGGGGTGCGGCGGCCCGCGAACGCCGAGGGTGTCCCTGAGCGGCGACGAGATCGCCTACACGGTCGAGGAATCCGCCGGTGCCACGCCGTTCGCCACGCGGATCGAGGTCCGGGCGCTCCCGGCGGGATCGCTCGTCCGCTCGGTGGAGCGGCCCCAGGAAGTGCTCTTCGTGGCACTCTCCGGCGACGCGCTGGGCTTCACGGAGTCGCAGGACATGAGCACCGTGACGAACCCCCGCTGGAGTGTCGGGCTCTCGACGGCGGCACATCCCGATCCAACGGTCGTCGTCGCGGGGACGATGGACCCGGGCTACGTCGCCCCTCCCGTCATCGGCTTCGACGGCGACCTGCTCGCCTGGCAGCCCCTGAACCATCCCGAAGAAGGCGTGTGGGTCGAGCGGCTCGGGTCGCCGGCCGTCCAGGTCGTGCCGTCGCGACTGACCTGCTGGCTGGGCGGCGTCACGACGGGCTGGGTCGGCATGGGCTGTTACCCGACGGGCCATCAGACCGACGGCTACATGCCCTACCAGCCGGTGGTCTGGTCGCCGAGGACCGGGCTACGCCAGTTCGCCGGGCTCCCACGGCTCATCGTGAGTTCCGCGCCCTCGCTCGGCGGCGGCTGGCTCAGTGCTGATGGCGGCTCGCCCATTCAGGCGAACGGGACGCTCTTCGGGCTGTCGCTGCTCGGGCTTCCGACCGCTCCCTGAAGTCGCGAAGCCCGGGGGCGTCACGCGAACCGAAGCAGGGCTGACCGCCGCGCCGCGAGCCGTAGCCGCCGCACGCAGCCGAGCGGCAGACGTTGGTGGCGACTCGGAGTCAGGGTCGAAGGACCCTTGACTCTCGCGATGGCGTGACCATGCTCAGCCTGGCCGCGGGTTGGAACCTCTCCGAACGCCTGCTGTGTCAGATAGGGGCCGGAGACGCCTCGGAGGGAGAGCGCGAGGCCAGTAGCCCAGCCACGGGGGACGGGGATGCGCAGGTTCTTCGCCCACAATGCCCTCGTGTGCCTCGTCGGCGCGCTGATCCTCGCGTCGCCCGCAGGGACGCTGCCGGCCACCGCGGCCACCTGCTCACCGGTGACCCACGGGACGCTTGCCGAGGTCGTTGCCCAGGGCGGTCTGATCGTCGTCGCGACAGTTACGGTGATCAATGGGGGCGACACGCCGGCGACGGACCACTTCGCAGTCCAGGAAGTCATTCGGCCGCAGGTCCCGGATCAAGGGCTCGATCTCCGCGCGGGAACCCTCATCGTGGTGTCCAACCAGTGCTGGAACGCACACGTGGGCGACCGGATCGTCGCCTTCTTCCCTTACCCCGACGGGATGGTGGCGGTGAAGTCGGTGGCGTGGCGCATCGGTTCGGATGGGCGCATCGAGCAAGTCTCGTCGCAGGACGTGACGGGTGTGCCCACGACGGCCAACGCCCTGATCGACACCCTCAAACGGCTCGTCAGCGGCGTCCCCGACACGGCGACGGCCTCGCCGAGACCGGAGCCCGCCCAGGGACCCGCCAACGCAGCCGGCTTGCTGGGCCTTGTGCTCCTCCTTTCGCTCGGCGCGTCGCTGTTGATCCTTCGCCTGCGCATGTCCGGGACAGTGAGCACGCGAATACAGAGACCCGCGGCCACCAACCGGCGCCCCTGATCCGGTACGGGCTGGGTCGAACAGGATCCGGTGCGGTCGGGAGGTCCGGAATGGGCAAGCACGGGCGAACCCGGGGTCGGCCGAGGCCTGTGGTGCCGGGTGGTCCAGCACTGTGGATCGAGGAACGCCGACCCTTCGACAGCCCCTACTTCGGGCCGTCCCCCTTGATCCACGGGATCGCGGACGTGGCGCCGAACGGCACCACAGGCGAACAGCGTTCGGACAGGCGGCGGGGCGTGCTCACGCGGCTGTCCGGCTCCGTGCAGGCGATGTGGTCCGCGCTCCGACGGCAGAGGCCGCCGCCGCGCCACGTGCCTCGGATCCCGTGACGTCCTCTCGTGCCAGTCGTCCGGCTCGACCTCCCTCGGCCGCCGCCCACCCCCGCCTGGACCGGGGTTGTGGGACCTTCACGCCGGCGCATACTCGTGCGGTGGACGTGTCGTCCCGCCTGCCGGGGTTGGTCCTGCTCGTGCTCGTGGTCGGCGCGGCGGCGCTGCTGCTTGCCGGACTGGGAGGCGCCGTCGGGATCGGCCTCCTCGTCGGCCTTGCGCTCGGACTCGTGGCGGTCCTGGGCACGGCCTGGCGCCAGCCGGGCCATGGGGTCACGTTCCTCACGACCCGGCCGACGAGCGCACCGGACCACGACGCGATGCTGCGGTTCCACCGCGAGTGGATGGCGGTCAGCGCGGTGGACGCGAGCCCACTCGAGCGCGTGCTTGCCTCTCAAGACGCGAGCGAGGCGAGTGGCGTTCGGGTCGAACTGATCGCGGTCGAGCTTCGGCAGGATGGCGGCATCGCGCTGCTCGCCGCGCGTGCCCGACCGCCGGCCTCGATCGGGCACTTCGTGGAAGTCTCGGTCTCCGATGACGCCGGGACCGCGTACGCGGCGGCCGGGCAGAGTTCGGGCAGCTCGTCGCCCGGGGTCGGCCGGATCGAGCTCCGGTTCGCGCCGGCGCCGCCGCCCGGGGCGCGCCGGCTCACGCTCCGCGTCGACGCGTTCATCGAACCGTTCCCCGGGCCGGCCCGGCGGCTCACCGGACCGTGGTCGTTCGAGGTGAGGCTGCGCTCGGACGGCGGCTGATGGGTGCGGTCGGCGGCTGTCGCGCGGCGCCCGGAACCACTGGACGGGGTAGGGCGTCAGGAAGACGGCGATGACAGGCCAACGCGACCTCACTCCAGTCCATCGGGTGCTCTCGCGCGCTCGATGGGCGCCGCCGCGCGCGCTCCTCGTCGTCGCCGTCCTCGCCGCCGGAGTCGCCCTCGTCCTGGGCGCGGCCGGGACCGTCAGACAAGGACCGGCCGCGTCGCCGTCGCCCGTGGCCGTCCTCGACGCAGCGCAACTGCGAGCCGCGATCGAGCAGGAGCTGGCCGGTGGTCTGGCGCCACGGGACGTCATCGCAGATGTCGCGATCGACTCATCGCGCCGGACGCCCCCGCTCGACCGGGAGTGCGTGCCGCTCGGCCAGTGCACGGTGATCGGGACGCTGGCCGGATCCGATGCCACGCTCGGGACGGTGACCGTCCGCGCGCAGGACCAGTCGGTCCCGCGGCCCACCGATGCGGCCGACCTGCAGGCCCCCGTGGCCCTGCGCCTGTCGGGCTCCGGACCGATCGAGTTCCTGGGCCACGTGCACCTCACCCCCGACGGTCTGGCCTTCGGGGTCCCGGCTGTCCTGGCGGCCACGGCCAGTGCCCCGGCCGGAGAGGTGATCGCGGTGACGGGCTGGCTCGTGGGGGTCGAGGGCTTCTCGTGTGGGCCCGCGCCGATGCCGGGTCCCCCCGTCCCGGCACCGTTCTCCTGCCACGTCCCGGAGTTCCTCACCGAGCGCGCGACCAAGCCGGTCAGCCGCACCGGGCTGAGTGGCATGGGCAGCGGTTTCCAGATGACCGCGCCGGCGGGCGCCGTGCAGCTGCAGATGGGCGCCTACCAGGAGTACGCGCCATCGCCGTCGTTCGACGGGGTCAACGACGTGCCCCGCCTCGGGACGTACCTGCTGCGCATGGTCGCCATCGACCAGTCGAACTGCGAGCACTGCCGGGGCTGGCTGGCCGTCGGTCGCCTCGACGCGTCGGCTGCGCCCGCCTCGCCGGCACCGTCGGGCTCCCAGCCGCAGGTGCGCTCGACCGACGAGCTCGCCCTGGCGCTTGCGCAGGACCGGCCCGTCCTCGTCGGGCACGTCGTGTTCGTCGACGGCCGGATCGTGCCGGGCACGGCGAGCGGGTGCACCGAGCCGGGGCCGTGCTCGCTCGGCGTGCCCGAGGGCACGTCCTAGCGGGTC
>JAJYDP010000272.1 GCA_021777365.1 Chloroflexota bacterium
GACGCACCACTTGGGCTCCGGCATCTGCTCCCAGAGCCGCAGCAGCGGCCCGGCCATCTTGGTGGTCAGCGTGCCGGCCACGATCAGCACGTCCGCCTGGCGGGGACTGGCCCGGAACGGGAACATGCTGAAGCGGTCCATGTCGTTCACCGATGTGGCCGCCGACATCATCTCGATGGCGCAGCACGCGAGGCCCGAGAGCAGGGGCCAGAGGCTGTTGGTACGCAGCAGGTCGAGCAGCACATCGGCCCGCGCGGGCACGATGTCGAGGGCGCCGCTCCAGCGTGCGTTATCCCCCGTCTGCCCGTCGGCCTCGACCTGGTGCAGGTGGGTGATCGCGGGCGGCTGGCCGCCTCCGTAGGCGGCCGGGTTGGAGGACGACCACAGGTCGTTGGGCACGACGATCGGCGGCTCGCCCGCGCCGGGTGCCGCCGCGGGACCTGACCCGGCCGATGCGGGCGGCGCAACCGAGGAGGTGGACAGCGATCGAGGCGGGTTCGGCATGGGACGCGCTCCTCACCGAAATTGTAGAAGATGACCTCCGAATTCGCTCCCGCCGCGCTGTCCGAAGGGTTGCGTGCCCTGCATCGGCGGATCGCCCTCCACCTCCGACAGCGTCATCGAGGCGCGACGTCATCAACCGCCCATCTGAAGTCGCCGCGGAACCGAGGCGGCCAGGCGGACGGTCGTGGCAGGTGATCGCTCGCACGTTAGGGCCGCACGAGGAACGCCGCCAGCACGATCGCCGCCGAGGCGGCGATCTCCACGAGCCCCAGATGAATCGGCCGCAGGCGCCGCGGACCACCGTG
The DNA here is from genome assembly GCA_021777365.1 of Chloroflexota bacterium. The sequence continues at coordinate 810 of JAJYDP010000272.1, forward strand.
GAGGCGCGCCTGCAGCAACGGCAGCACCGCCGCGCGGAGCAGGAGCCCGAGTGCGAGGGCCGCGTAGACTCCGGGCAGCACCCATGCCGCCAGCGCCACCGCTCCGGTGTGGTAGCCGATCGAGACTACGACGAACCCACGGTTGCCCCGCTCGCGGATCATCGAGCGGACCACGAGGATCGCACCCACGAGGTACAGGCCGGCCACCAGGGTGGCCCGCGCGACCGCTGGCCAGGCGACGGGGCCGGCCACCACGGCCGCCGCCGGAACGAGCACGATGGCTTCCGCCGCCTGGGCGAGGCTCGCGACCAGGCTTCGAGGATGACCCGCGAGCGTCACGCCGAGGGTGGCCGCGGCCGCCACAGCCACGACCGCGGCCACCGCCGCAAGGGCAGGGAACGCGAGCAGCAGCAGGCCCCCGGACGCGAGGAAGAGTGCGCCGAAGGTCGCGGCGGGCGCCAGGTACGCTGAGCGGCGGGCCCGGGTCCAGTCGAGGGCGGCGCTCGAGGCCAGGTAGCCGCTGACCGCGGTCACCGCGAGCACCGCTTGCCAGGGGCTCGGCCGGCTGGCGGCGATCCCCAGCACGCACGGGACGGCCAGCATCGCCCAGGCACCGTGCTGCCGGGGCAACCAGTGTGCCCGCTCACGGCGGCCGGCGCGGGCATCCACCACCGTGGCGCTCATGTCCGGACGCCCCAGGTCGCGCGCGCCGTGCCGGGCTCGGGGCTCCCGTCCGCCGCGTCCCCGAGCTCTTGGGCCGCGGCCGCCCGCGAGGGCTGCGGGCGACGCGCCAGCGATCGACGGGCCGTGACCGCGGCCATCGCCGAGGATCCGACGAACGTCAGCAGGGCCAGCTCGTTGAGCAGGCCACCCAGCTGCCAGCCGGCCTGGCTGCCCAGCAGGTCGCCGGCTCCCAGGCGAAGCAGGAGCCCCACCTGGAGCAGCGCCAGGTGCCCGTAGAACCGGGGTCGGTAGGGGAGCGCCACGCGCAGCACGGCCGGGAGGATCACCATGGCGTGGCCGAACACCATCGAGATGACGAAGCCCAGGAAGACCGCGTGGATGCGGGCGTCGTAGGCGGATCCACCGGCCGCGCCGCTCAGCGCCCAGATCAGCCCGCTCAGGCCCAGCCAGGCGAAGCCGCTCAAGAGGCAGACCGCGATGAAGCGGGTCACCCCCGCCACGCGTACCGTCCGTCGGGCGACGTCGTTGCCGCCCAGCCAGAGGGCGGTCCCGACGAAGCCGAGCCCCGCGAGCCGGGTGCCCAGGTCGAGGGACACCGTGGACACGATCGTTCCAAGCACGATCGTCATCACCAGGAGGATGAACGCCCGCCGGGCGCGAGATGTCCTGCGGGCGAGTCGCGAGAGTTCGAGGCGTTCGCCGACGACCGTGAGCACCAGGAAGGCGGCGAGCCAGGGCACCAGGGCGTCGATGTCGAGGCCGTCGAGCCACAGCAGGGCGGCCCCGACCCAGGCGGCCGCGCCGAGGGCCTGCGTGCCCACGTGGAGGAGCGGTTCGGCGCGGAAGAGCACCAGGTAGACCGCGAGCAGGAGCACGGCGGCCAAGCCCAGCAGCGTCTGGCCGACGCCCTCCGGCATGCCCGTCACGATGGCCGCCGCACCGAGGCCGGCACTGATGGGCGCGCCGTAGCCCCAGGGACGACCCAGCGCCACGGCCCGCTCGAGGGCGATCAGCGTGCCCAGGAAGCCCAGGGCCATGAGTGGTCCGTGGTTCACCGCCAGCTGGACCGGCGGCGCGGCCTGGGGGAACCCCAGCAGCAGGAGAGCGCCCCACAGCCCGCCCGCGAGCGCGACGGCGCCGAGGGCCAGGGGGACGGCCCGTCCCAGGGATGCCGAGCGCCGGAGCGCTCCGCTCACCCCCGCCACCCGAGCATGAGCTGGGCCTGGAGGCTCATGCGCTCAGGCGACCAGGGCGGCTGGTGGGTCAGCTCCACCTCCACGCCACAAATGCCCGCGCAACCCTGGAGCGCCTCGCGGACGCCGTCGACCAAGTAGTCCCCGATGGGACAGGCCACGGTGGTCGTGGTCAAACGTATCCAGACGATTCCCTCCTCGATCCGCACGCCGTACACCAAGCCCAGATCGACGATGCCGACGCCGAGTTCGGGATCGATCACCCCGCGCAGGCGCTCGAGGACGTCTCGCTCCGCTACCGCCGGAACCGCGTCGGGCTGCACGTGATGCGGCCCGACCGGCGGCGACACGCCCGTGTCCTCGCGCTCGTTCACCTGGTGCCCCTCCCTGGCCCGATCCCGGCTTCGCCATCAACGGCAGTCGTCACCGACCAGCGCCGTCTGCGGCCAGGCGCCGCAGCAGCACGACCCATTCCAGCGGTCCCTCGGTCTCAGGCTCCCAGGCGACGACGCCCGGCCGCTCGGCCTGCAGCAGGTAGAACAGGGGCCTCGGCTCGTGGTCCACGTGCAGGCGCAGCGCCTGGCCCGGCGAGAGCGCGTCCACGGCGCCCAGGATCGTCTCGTGGCGCACGCGCACGTCGATCTCCGAGGCGCGGATGTCGCGGACGGCCACCGGATCGCCCCCCCGCAGGATCAGCGCGCGTTGCGGCTCGGTCATGTCGCTCGTCCCTCCTCCAGGATCACCTGGAACGCACACTCGATGGCCAGCTCCGGACAGGCCTCCTCGCAGGTGCCGCAACGGGTGCAGCGCACCTCGTCGACCCAGACCGCCGCGGCCTCGCCGAAGACGTCCGGCGCGAGCCCGATGGCCAGCTCCGGACAGGCGACCACGCACGCGCCGCAGAGCACGCAGCGGCCCGAATCGACCCGCGCAGGCGGGCCGGGCGGAACCGGGTCGGGCGGCGAACACGCGATCAGCACCACGCCCCCAGCGTGACCCACGATCCGGTCGACCCGCTGTGACTTCGGTGCGGAAGGCGGCGATCACTCCCGGCTGGTGAGCCCATCCCGGTCGAGCAGCACGATGCGGCCCCGTGCGATCCGGATGAGCCCCTCCCGCTCGAGCTGCCGCAGGGTGCGGGCCACGACCTCCCGGCTCGATCCGACCATTTCGGCGATCTCCCGCTGGGTGAGCGCCAGGCCGCCCGATCCCGCCCCGACTCCCGGGTGCGGCTCGACCGCCTGCAGCAGCACCCGCGCCACGCGGCCCGCCACCTGGCGGAACGAGAGATCCTCCACCAGCGCAATGGTCTGGCGCAGGCGGAAGGCGAAGCTGGCCGAGGCGGCGATCGCCAGGCCCGGGACCTCCCGCAGGATCTCGTCGCGCTGCGCCACGGGCAGGACCAGGACGACGGACTCCTCGATCGCCTGCGCACTCGCTGGCTCGGGCCCGCGATCGAAGAAGGGCACCTCGTTGAACGAGGCCCCCGGCCGGATCACCTGCAACGTCTGTTCCCGCCCGTCCTCGTCGGCGGCGTACAGCCGGACCGCCCCGGATTCGAGGAAGCAGATTCCGCTCGGGGGATCGCCCTCGGAGAACAGGATCTCGCCGGCGGCCAGCCGACGCGGTCGCAGGAACCGCTCGAGCGCCTCCCGCAGCGCTGCCGGCAGGACGTGGTCGAGGTTCGGCTGGATGCCGCCTCGCGGGACGACCCCGCGCGTCGTGGTTGGCAGCGGCAGTTCGTTCGGGGCCACCAGCGGACGGAGTGAGCCGCCACGGGTTGGCGCCGCGTGAACGGCCGCCGCGTGGCGCGGCGTGACCGGCACCTGGGTGCGATACCGGCGGCGACGGCGGTCGGTCGGATCGGGCACGGCCGACGCCAGCCCGGCGGCGGCCAGCTGGGCCAGGTGGTACGAGACGAGCGAACGCCCGAGGCCGAGCTGGGCTGCCAGCGCGCCGGTGGTCGTCCCGGTCGCTCCCGCGGCCGCCAGGGCCCCCAGCACCCGGCGCCGCGTGGGATCGGCCAGCGCAGCGAATCGGTCAACGGTCACTGGCGCATGCTACCGGCCGCTGCGAAACGGGGTTATTGCGCGAATCGTTTGAATATGCGCACGCTGACCTGCGAGTTCAGAAGGGGTCAGGCACATGCGGCGAGCGGTCACCTGATGAGCGTTGCCCGGCTTCTGGGGATGCCCGCGGGCGCAGGGCACATCGGCACAGCCGACACGTACGGTCGGGTGCGGGGGTATCCCGTGGACGCGGTCCGGAACCTGCTGCTGACCGCGCTGCCGCCTGCCAGCCTGGAGATGGTGTTCTCTCATGCAAAGCAGGTGATGCTGCCGCGCGGATGGGTCGTGGCGCGCGCGGACCAGCCGATCGAGGCCGTCTTCTTCCCCGAGACGGGCGTGTTCGCGGAGGTCGTCCATCTCGGCGACGGTACGGCGGTCGAAGTGAACCTTGCCGGGTACGAGGGAATGACCGGTCTGGCCGTGTACCTGGGGTCACGCCAGTCGCCGCTCGAGGTGTCGACCGTGGTCGCGGGACGGTTCCTGTGCGTGCCGGCAGACGTGTTCGTCGGGCTGGCCGGGGGCGATCGGTGGCTGACCGCCCGGCTACAGATCTATACCCAGGCGGTGCTGACGGTACGCGCCTGTTCGATTGGTTGTGACCGTCTGCATCCGCTCCACGCACGGCTGGCCCGTTGGCTGCTCAAGCTGCACGACCGGGTCAGCGGCGATGAACTGCCGGTCACGCACGATGTACTCGCACTCATGCTCGGCGCGACCCGGCCTAGCGTTACGATGGGCGCGCTCGCCCTGCAGCGCGCCGGACTCATCGACTACCACCGCGGCCGCATACTCATGGTGAATCGCCCCGGGCTGGAGTCCGCGGCCTGCGAGTGCTACTGGACGGTACGCCGGGAACTGGACCGGTTATTGAACGGTACGGGCGGATAAGCGGACGGCTAGTGTCCCGGCCCGCAGGATGCTCGACGGTTCTGCCGATCGCAGCTACGCTGCGCGGCATGCCGAACCATCCTGCTCCCGCCCTGGCGATGAGTGACTCCGAACGGGCCTGCCTGCGCGCGCTTGCGCGGGCCGGCACGACGCAGCAGCGCCTCGCCACGCGGGCCCGCATCGTCCTGCGCGCGGGCGACGGCGTGGCCAACGAGCGCATCGCGGCCGAGCTCGGCGTCGACAAGATGACGGTGCTCCTGTGGCGCCGACGGTTCGGGGCCGCGCGGGTGGCCGGACTGCGGGACGCGCCGCGCCCCGGCCGCGTGCCCACCTATGAGCGGACGGCCCGCGACCGGGTCATCGCGCTGACTCTCGAGCCGCCGCCCGACGGAACCACCCACTGGAGCGCCCGGCGGATGGCCGCCCGGACCGGCATCAGCATCACCACGATCCAGCGCATCTGGGCCGAGGCGCACCTCAAGCCCCACCGGACCGAGACGTTCAAGTTCTCCACCGACCCCGAGCTCGAGGCCAAGGTGCGCGACGTGGTGGGGCTCTACCTGCACCCACCCGCGTGCGCCATCGTCCTCTCGCTCGACGAGAAGACGCAGATCCAGGCGCTCGATCGGACCCAGCCGCTGCTCCCCCTGCGGCCGGGGCAGGTCGAGCGGCACACCCACGACTACGAGCGCCACGGGACGACCAGCCTCTTCGCCGCGTTGAACGTGGCCACCGGCGAGGTGACCCACGAGGCCCGCTCCCGCCACACCGGGGCCGACTTCCTCGCCTTCCTGCGCCGCCTCGACCGCGTCTATCCGGAGCAGGAGCTCCACGTCGTCCTCGACAACGTCAGCACCCACAAGACGCCGGCCGTGCGGGCCTGGCTGGAGCGCCATCCCCGCATCGCGTTCCACTTCACCCCCACCTCGGCCTCCTGGCTGAACCAGGTGGAGACGTGGTTCGGCATCCTCACCCGGCAGGCCATCCGGCGTGGCAGTTTCCGGAGCGTGAACGACCTCGTGGCCGCCATCGCCACCTTCATCGAGCACTGGAACGCCGGTTCGACCCCGTTTCTCTGGGTCAAGACCGCCGACGAGATCCTCGCCAGGGCGGTCCGCAAACCCCGAGCGATCGGCGAATCGGGACACTAGGTCGCGGACCCGACGGACCTCGTCCACGGCAACC
>JAJYDP010000273.1 GCA_021777365.1 Chloroflexota bacterium
ACGGCTACCCTGCTCCATTGGACCGGCCTCCCGCATGTGGCTCTGTGCGGATACCTCTCGATGGCCCGCGCAATCCACGATGTTGCGCGAGCGCCGGTCCTTCCATGTTGACTAGCCGCGGTAGCGGCGGGCCGGCAGCCCGGTGACTCCGGGGCTCGCCCGGAACAGCCCCCCGGCGAGCGGCTGAGCGGCGCGGCCGGCATCGGGCAGCCCGTTCCAGGCGGTGGTGATGTAGAGCTCGTCGAGCCGGTCGCCACCAAAGGTGCAGCTCGTCACCTGCGCGACCGGCAGGCGGATCTCCCGGTCGAACGTCCCGTCCGGCGCGAACCGCCGGACACACCAGCCGCCCCAGAAGGCAACCCACACGTACCCCTCGGCGTCGACCGTGAGGCCGTCGGGCCAGCCCTGGCCGTCGGAGATCGTGATCACCCGCCGCCGGTTGCGCAGTTCGCCGGTCTCCCGCTCGTAGTCGAACGCATCCACGCCGCGGGTGGGGGTATCGATGTACCAGCAGGTCCGTCCGTCCGGGCTCCAGTCGATGCCGTTGGAGATCGTGGCGCCCTCGAGCACGCGCGACACCACCCCGTCGGGTTCGAGCCGGTACAGCGAGGCCGCGCCGGGCCGCTCGTCGTAGGCCATGGTCCCGCAGTAGAAGCGCCCCGCGGGATCGACCCGACCGTCGTTCATCCGGGTCGACCGGTCGCCGGCCTCCACGGCGGCCAGGCGGCGCATCCGGCCGTCGGCGTCGCGCAGCCAGAAGCCATCCTCGAGCGCGAGCAGCAGGCCATCCGTCTCACGGAGCGCGGCGGCTCCCACCGGCAGTGGTACCGGGGTGACCGTGTCCGACCCGTCCTCGGGACGGTAGACGTGCACCGACGGGGCCAGGATGTCCACCCAGACCAGGGCGCGCCGCCGCTCATCCCACAGGGGACCCTCCCCGAGCCTGGCCCGCGCATCCAGCACGAGCGCGGCCGCGGGCCACCGCCTCTGCGCGTCCATCCCGCGTCTCCCCTCCTCCATCGCCGTGACCCGTCCAGGGGGTCCGACAGCGCCGAAGTGTACGTCGCCGGTCGGAGACGGCTACACCGCGCCGGCCCTTCGAAGTGCACGTCCGCGCGCGGCGGCACGGCTCGGGCGGCTCGATGACCTCGGGCCCGACGAGCAGCAGGACCTGGCGGCCGCGCTGCGCGAGGTGGTCGTACGCTACGGGGCGCTGTACGGCAGCGACCTGCCGTACATGATGGTGGCGCCCGAGGCGCCCGACACGGAGGAGGACTGGCACCTGAACGACACGCTGCCGATCGGCCCTGGTCCCGGGCCAGGCACACCGCCCCACCGTCGTGGCCCGATCCCGGTCGACCCCGCGGACCCCGGCTCGCTCCGGCGGGCCATGGCCGAGATCGACCCGCTGGGTCGCGCGGATCCTGGCTCCATCCGGGTCGTCCAGGCCCCGGGCCGTGTCAACCTGATCGGCGAGCACACCGACTACAACGAGGGCTTCGTGCTGCCGGCCGCCATCGACCTGGAGCTGCGCATCGCTCTGGCGCCGGCCCGGGACCGGCGGGTCGAGATCGTGCTGGCGGAGACGGGAGAGCGGGCGGGGTTCGATCTCGACGCGCCGGGGCCGCGGACGGGCACCTGGATCGACTACGTCGCCGGGACGGCCTGGGCCCTGCACGAGGCCGGGGTGCCGACGCGCGGCTTCCACGGGTTGCTCGCGAGCACGATCCCGACGTCAGCCGGGTTGTCCTCGTCGGCGGCCCTCGAGCTCGCGTCCGCGTGGGCCCTCACCGAGCCTGCCGGGGGAGCCGTCGACGGGATGACTCTGGCGCGCATCTGCCAGCGCGCGGAGAACGCCTATGTGGGCGTCAACTGCGGGCTGATGGACCAGGCCGCGGAGTCGCTGGGGCAGGCGGGCAGCGCGATCCTGCTCGACTGCCGCACGCTCGACTGGCGGCCGGTGCCGCTGCCGCTGGATCGCTGCCGGCTGGTGGTGTGCGACACCGGGTCGCCGCGGCGCCTGAGTGCCTCCCAGTACAACGCCCGACGCGCACAGTGCGAGGCGGCCGTGGCAGTCCTGCACGCCACGGATCCCTCGATTCACGCCCTCCGCGACGTGACGCCCGGGACGCTCGCGTCGATCCGCGACCGGCTCGACGACGAGACCTACCGGCGCTGCGAGCACGTGGTCCGCGAGAACGAGCGGGTCCGGGAGACGGTCGCGGCGCTCGCGGCGGGCGACCTCGCCACCGTGGGCCGCTGCTTCGCCGAGAGCCACGCCTCTCTGCGCGACCTGTACGAGGTGAGCTCTCCCGAGCTGGACGCGATGGTCGGCATCGCGCTCGAGACGCCGGGCGTGATCGCCTCGCGCATGACCGGCGCCGGGTTCGGCGGGTGCACGATCTCGCTCGTCGAACGGAGTGCCGGGGCGCGGCTCCGCGACGCGGTCCTCGACGAGTACCCGCGACGAACCGGGCTGACGCCCCGGGTGTTCCTCGTGGAGGCCGCCGACGGGGCGGGCCTGGTCGCCGCGGGCTGACGCGGGTGGCCGGCGGCTGGCTGATGCGGGCGGCGGCTGACGCGGGCGGTCAGGGACCGCCGGCTGGTCGATCGCCCCGCGCATCCGCATCCCCCGACCCGCGACGTACACTGCAGGCATCCGAGAGAGGACGATCCGAGGGCGTCCCGATCAAGGGAGGTGCCGCGCCACGATGACCCTGCCCGATGACACCCGCGTCATCGACTCCTCGTCCGAGCAGTACAACGCGGAGCTCGTCCGCCGCGAGGACGAGACCGACGACCTGGCGTACTTCTGGGTGCGGCTCCGGGGCGATCCGGTCCCGTTCGAGCCGGGCCAGTACCTGACCATCGGCGTCTTCGCCGACGGCCGGCTCGTCCAGCGCCCCTATTCCGTCGCCTCCTCGCCTCGAACGGCCGCGGACGGGTACGAGTTCTACGTCCGGCTGGTGCCGATCCTGCGCTTCACCACGCTGCTCTGGCGGCTGCCCGTCGGGCACCAGATGCGCCTGACGGGCCCCAAGGGCCGGTTCATGCTGGAGCCGGACGATGACCGGACTCACCTCTTCGTCTCGACGGGGACGGGGATCGCACCGTTCATCTCGATGATCCGCACGGGCCTGCTCGACGGGAAACCCAGGCGCACCATCGTCGCGCACGGCGTCTCGTACGCGCGAGAGCTCGGGTACCGCCGCGAGCTCGAGCAGTATCAGCGCGACGGCCTGCCGATCACGTACGTCCCCACCGTCTCCCGGCCGACCGCGCCCGAGAACGCCGGCTGGCGCGGGCGGACCGGTCGCGTCGAGACGATCCTGGACGGCGTCTGCGCGGAGTACGGCCTCGCTCCCGACCGGACCGTGGTCTACATCTGCGGCAACCCCGAGATGATCCTCAAGACCGAGGCGGTCCTGCACGACCACGGCCTCCCGGAACCGCACGTCAAGAAGGAGCTGTACTGGCCGAAGGGCAAGGACGCGGCGCTCATGGGTGGCGTCCCGGCCGGCGGAGGTGTCCCCAGCCGCGCGGTGGAGCTGGCGAGCCCGGGCTGATGCGCCCCGTGCGGGCCTTTGCGACTCGTCCTGTCACCTCCCCGGGCGGGCAGGGCGCTCGTGACCTTCGGCCCGCGCCTACGCGAACTCTGGTGGGTCGCCGCCGAACCCTTCGCACCACACTATGCATTTAGCGGAATAGCAGCACAGGAATGTCGATGCACCAGATCCACGAGAAGCGACAGCTCTCGCCGAACGTCACCCTGTTCAGGGTCAGCGCCCCGCGCATCGCCGAGATCCGGAGGCCCGGCCAGTTCGTGATCGTGCGCCTGGGACCCGGCGCCGAGCGCATCCCACTGACGATCGCCGACGCCGACCCCGGCGCCGGGACCATCACGCTGGTCATCCAGTCGATCGGAAAGAGCACGGCCGACCTCGTCGACCTCGAGGTGGGGCAGGCGATCCAGGACATCGCCGGTCCGCTCGGTCACCCCACCGACCTGCCCGAGTCGGGACGTACCGTGTGCGTGGGCGGCGGCGTGGGGACCGCGGTGATCCTCCCGATCGCCCAGGAGCTCCACCGGCGCGGGCTCTCCGTGACCAGCGTCATCGGGGGCCGATCCCGCGAGTGGGTGATCATGGAGGAGGAACTGGGTCGCTACGGCGACGTGGTGACCTGCACCGACGACGGAAGCTACGGCCGGCCGGGCTTCGTGACCGAAGCGCTCAAAGACCTCCTGGACCAGGGCGGCATCGACACCATCTACGCCGTGGGGCCCGTGCCCATGATGCGGGCCGTCTCCGAGATGACGCGGCCATATGGCGTCCACACGATGGTCTCGCTGAATTCGATCATGATCGACGGCACCGGCATGTGCGGGGGCTGCCGGGTCGAGGTGGGAGGTGAGACCCGCTATGCCTGCGTGGACGGCCCGGAGTTCGATGGACACCTGGTGGACTTCCGCCTGCTGGCGGACCGCCTGACCACGTACCGCGCGTTCGAGCAGGAAGCCCTCGCGCACCGCGAGGCCTGCAAGGTGGGAGCCGCCCGATGACCGACCAGCCGATCCCGGGCGAGCGCCCCGTGCTCAGCAAGAAGGAGCGGATGAAGATCGAGCGTCAGCTCATGCCCGAGCAGGACGCGATCCTCCGCAGCACCAACTTCCGCGAGGTCAACCTGGGCCTGACCGAGCAGCTCGCCTTCATCGAGGCGGAGCGCTGCCTGCAGTGCCCCAAGCCGTACTGCGTGGACGGTTGCCCGGTACGCGTCAACATCCCGCGCTTCATCGAGCGGCTCACCGAGGGCGACATGAAGGGCGCCGCCGACTCGCTGCTGGACGACAACGCCCTCCCCTGCGTGACCGGCCGGGTCTGCCCCCAGGAGACTCAGTGCGAGCAGGTCTGCCTCCGCGCCAAGACGGGCAAGCCAGTGGCGATCGGTTACCTGGAGCGCTTCGTTGCGGACTGGGCCGGCGAGCACGCGGACGGGCTCGCGCGCACGTCGCCCGAGGCGAGCGGGAAGCGGGTCGCGATCATCGGGTCGGGGCCGGCCGGGCTCACCGCGGCAGGCGAGCTGGTCAAGACCGGGCACCGCGTCACCATCTTCGAGGCGTTCCACGCGCCCGGCGGCGTCCTGATCTACGGGATCCCCGAGTTCCGGCTGCCCAAGGACATCGTCCAGGCGGAGGTCGACCGGCTGGTCGAGAAGGGCGTGGAGATCCGCCCCAACACCATCGTCGGCAAGACCTACACCCTGCCCGAGCTGCGCGACATGTTCGACGCGGTCTTCATCGCGGTGGGTGCCGGGCTGCCCGTCTTCATGAACGTGCCCGGCGAGAACCTGAAGGGCGTGTACTCGGCAAACGAGTACCTGACGCGCGTCAACCTGATGGGCGCCTGGAACCCGGACTCGGATACGCCGATCCTGAAGGGGCGCCGGGTGGCCGTGGTCGGCGGCGGCAACGTCGCCATGGATTCCGTCCGCACTGCCAGGCGGCTGGGCGCCGACGAGGCAATCTGCGTCTACCGGCGCAGCCGCGACGAGATGCCGGCGCGCGTCGAGGAAGTCCACCATGCGGAACAGGAAGGGATCCGCTTCGACTTCCTCGTCGCGCCGGTCGAGGTGATCGGCGACGAGAAGGGCTGGGTCGCCGGCCTGCGCTGTGTCCGCATGGAGCTGGGCGAGCCGGACTCCTCCGGGCGCCGCCGCCCGGTGCCGATCCCGGGATCGGAGTTCACCATCGACTGCGAAGAGGTGGTGGTGGCGATCGGGACGCGCAGCAATCCGCTCCTGACGCGCACGGCCCCCGAGCTGCGGGTCAACCCGTGGGGCTACATCGTCACCGACCAGCACGGCATGACCAGCATGCCGGGCGTCTTCGCCGGCGGGGACATCGTCCGGGGCGCCGCGACGGTCATCCTGGCGATGGGCGACGGCAAGCGCGCGGCGCACGCCATCGACGCCTACCTGGCGGGTCACTACCCCCCGCCGCCCGAGCCCGGCGAGGCGGAGGCGGAGGCCAAGGCGGCGAAGGCTGCCGAGCGGAGCGCCGCGAGGGCCGCCGCCGGGGCGCACTGAGCCGCCGGGGCGCACTGACCGGCCCGAGCGGCCGGCGCTAGCGCGACGAGAGCTCGACCTCCGTCGCGCCGGACCCGGCCGGTGCCCAGGGTGAGGTCTCGGCGCCACTGGCCTCGCTGCCGGTGGCGCGCCCGTCGAACGCGTTCAGGAAGGCGCGCAGCGCCTGATCCTCGAGCCGGTAGAAGGCGAGCCGGCCAACCTTCCGCCGGCTCACGATGCCCCGGTCTCGGAGCATGCGCAGCTGCTGGCTCACGGTCGACTGCTCGAGGCCCACCAGGAGTCCGAGGTCGAACACACACAGGGCGTCGGCGCATGCCAGCGCATGCAGTATCCGCAGCCGCGTGGGCGCCACCAGCAGCTCAAAGGCCGATGCGAGCCGCTCGGCCTGGCTCGGCGACAGCAGGCGGGCGGTGGCCAGCTGCATGTTCTCGGGGTGCAACCACTGCCTGTTCCGCTCGTCGGTCAAGCTCGGCCCTCCCATCCGGCACAGTTCCTGACAGTATCCACGGAACCGCTGCCGCCGTGGGCCGCGGCGGCACGGTCGCGCGCCTCGCCTGGGGCCGCGGTCGAGCTCGACCGCGGCCCCACCGAAGCTACACGCGCCCCTTGGGCACGGTAAACCAGTAGGTCTTGTTGAACGCGATCTTGCCGAGGTGCCAGATGCGGTTCGGCTTCGGAGGGTGCG
>JAJYDP010000274.1 GCA_021777365.1 Chloroflexota bacterium
GGAGGTTCGGCGCGATCTCCGCGTCGTACACCGCCTTCTGTGCCGTGTCGGGCACGAGGATCATGATCGCGTCGGCCTGCCGGACCGCATCGCCGACGTCGGCAACACGGAGCCCGGCCTCGGCCGCGATCGCCCGGCTCTTGCTGGTCGCCGGCAGACCCACCACCACGTCGACGCCGGAGTCGCGCAGGTTGAGCGCGTGCGCGTGCCCCTGGCTCCCGTAGCCGATGATCGCGACCGTCCGGTCCCGCAGGGCGGACGGGTCGGCGTCCGGGTCGTAGTACATGCGCGCCGTCACTTGGCCACTCCCTCGTACTCCACCACCTGGGGTCCGCGCACCATCACGGTGGTACCGGTGCGGACCATCTCCTTGATCCCGAACCCGCCGACCAGCGCCACGAGCGCGTCGATCTCGTCCTCGGTCCCGGTCGCCTCCACGATCACCGAGTCGGCCGCGACGTCGACGACGCGGCCCTTGTAGAGCTCGACGATCTTGATGACCTCCGAGCGGGTGCTGTTGGTGGCCCGGACCTTGATCAGCGCCAGCTCGTGCTCGATGCGCGGCTCGGCCGTGACGTCCTGCACCTTCAGCACGTCGATCAGCTTGTAGAGCTGCTTGGCCACCTGCTCCACGGCCACGTCGTCGCCGCGAAGCGTGATCGTCATGCGGCTGACGTCGGGCCGCTCGGTGTGGCCCACGGCCAGCGACTCGATGTTGAAGCTGCGGGCCCGGAAGAGGTTGGCGACGCGGTTCAGGACGCCGGGCCGGTTGTTGACCACGGCCACCAGCACGTGGCGGTGGGCCGTCCCGGAGCCGGGAATGGCGCGGACGCCGGGCGGTGCCGCGGGCGCCGGTGCGGGTACCGGCGCCGGTGCGGGCGCCGCCGCCGGTACCGGGTCGGGCGCGTGGGTCCCAGTGAAGGGTCGGCGGGTCATCGGATCGCTCATTCGTCGGCCCCTCCCCACTCCTCGATCAGGTCGGACAGCCCCTTGCCGGCCGGCATCATGGGGAAGACGTTCTGCTCGTCGGCGATGCGGAAGTGGACGAGGGCCGGGCCGTCCACCGCGCGCGCCGCCGCGATCGCCTGCGGGACGTCGTCGGGCGTCGTGGCACGGAAAGCGGGGATGCCGTACGCGTCGGCGAGCTTGAGGAAGTCGGGGCCGAGCAGGTGCGAGGAGTGGTAGTTGCCGGCGTAGATCAGCTCCTGCCACTGGCGGATCATCCCCAGCTTGTTGTTGTCGAGGACCGCGATCTTCACCGGGATGTGGTCCTGGACGAGCGTGGCCAGCTCCTGCATGGTCATCTGGAACCCGCCGTCCCCGCAGATCGCCCAGGTCTCCTTGTCGGGACGTCCCACCGCGGCGCCCATCGCGGCCGGCAGGCCGAAGCCCATCGTGCCGAGCCCGCCGGAGCTGATGTGGGAGTTCGGGCGCCGGTAGCCCGCGTAGCGCGCCATCCACATCTGGTTCTGGCCGACGTCCGCGACCAGCGTCGCGTCGTGGTCGGTGGCCGCGCCGATCTGCTCGATCACGTAGTCCGCCGAGAGGAGGCCGCCGCGCCACGCGCCGGATCCGTGCCAGCTGCGCGACTCGGATTCCTGCCGCCACTCCGCGAGCTCGGCGAAGTACGCGGCGCGGTCCTCGGGGTTGCGCTCGGCGACGAGCGGGATGAGCGCCGAGAGCACGCGCCCGACGTCGCCCACGATGGGCACGTCCACCGACACGTTCTTGCCCACCTCGGCCGGGTCGATGTCGACGTGGACGATCTTCGCGCCGGTCGCGTACGTGCTCACCTTGCCGGTGACCCGGTCATCGAAGCGCATGCCCAGGGCGATCAGCAGGTCGGACGACTGGATGGCGCGGTTGACGTGTTTCCAGCCGTGCATCCCCATGTAGCCGTAGGAGAGCGGGTGCGTCTCGTCGATCGCCCCGACGCCGAGGAGCGTGTGGGCGACGGGGATCTGGGTGCGCTCCGCGAACGCCCGGAGCTGATCCCAGGCATGCGCGAGAAGGATCCCGTGGCCGGCCAGAATGACGGGACGGCTCGCCTCATCGATGAGCTTCGCCGCCACCCGGAGCTGGCGCGGGTGTCCCTCGATCGTGGGGCGGAAGCCCGGGATCGCCGCCAGCACCGCCTCCTCGTCGGGGTGCGCCGCCTGCGTCTCCTGCTGGAGCGCGTCCTTGGTGATGTCGATGTGCACCGGGCCGGGACGGCCGGTGCGGGCGATGTGGAACGCCTCGGCGAAGACCGCCGGCAGCTCGTCCGCGTCGCGCACGAGGTAGTTGTGCTTGGTCATCGGCAGCGTGATGCCGGTGATGTCGATCTCCTGGAACGCGTCCTTGCCGAGCAGCGCGGCGGCCACGTTCCCGGTGATGGCGACCATAGGCACCGAATCGAGCATGGCAGTCCCGATACCGGTCACGAGGTTGGTCGCGCCGGGGCCGGAGGTGCCAAGGCACACGCCGACCTTCCCGGTGGCCCGCGCGTAGCCGTCCGCCGCATGCGCGGCGCCCTGCTCGTGGCGCACCAGGATGTGGCGCAGCGCGGGGTAGTCGCCGAGCACGTCGTACAGGGGGAGCAGGACGCCGCCGGGATAGCCGAAGAAGACCTCGACGCCCTGGCGGAGCAGCGCCTCGCACACCACGTCTGCGCCGATGCGGGTCCGCCCGCGGGGCTTCGCCACGTGCAGCATCTCGGCGCGGGCATGCTCGACCGCGTTCGCCTCGGGGGTGCCGGCGCCCGGCAGGTGCCGTCCCGGGACCCGTCTCGTCATCGTCATCCTGGCTCTCCCGCTGCATAAACGAAAGACCCTCGCCTCCCGGCGAGGGTCCCTGATCGGTCCGGCGACTGCGCCTAGCGGCGCACGCTCCGTCTCCCGTCAGGCTCCCGCCGGGAGCCGCTAATAAGGGAGAGCACCCCCTGGCCGAGGAGCCGGAGGATGCCGAGAAGCGTTACCTCTACGATGGAGTCGTCGGGCAGGCGCACGGGGACGCGGCGACCATCGGCCGTCACGGCGACGGCGACGCGGTCCCGGTTCGTGTTCGTCTGGCCCAACGGGGTCTCCAGGTACGGTTGAGCCGGCAGTGTACCCGCGCGCGCCGCGCTTGTCCACATCCCCATCGGGCCGAGCGAGCAGCCGCCAATCGTGCCGACGACTCCGGCCTCCACGTGCCCGCACGATCGACGGCCGGGGCGCCGGCGCACGCCAAACCGGTGCGCCCGCGACAATGGCGCCATGGACAGATCCATCGGCAGGCGGCGCAGCCTCGCGCTCACCTCACTTGCGCACTTCACCAACGACGGCACCGTCTTCTTCGTCCCGGTGATCGCGGCCATCGTGGCCTCGCACCGCGGCGTGTCCGCGGGCGTGGTGACGCTGCTCTTCCTGGTCTTCTACACCTCGTCCACGGTGCTGAGCCTCTTCGTGGGGAGACTGTCGGATCGCCTCGGTCGACCCGCTTCGCTGATGGGCCTTGGCCTGGGCATCCTGTCGCTCGGGCTCCTCGCCTTCTACCTCGCGCTCGCCGAGACCACCGGCACGGCGCTGGTGATCGCCCTGCTGTTCGCGGCGTTTCTGACGGGGTCGGGCAGCTCCTTCTATCACCCGCTCGGTGCCTCGGTCCTGCAGACGACCTTCCACGACCGATCGATGGGCATGGCGCTGGGGGTCAACGGCGCCATGGGCAGCCTGGGGCGGGCGCTGTACCCGTCGCTCTACTTCGTGGCCGCCGCGGTCATCGCCGGGTACGGCTCCATCGTGCTGTTCGCGCTGGTCGGGTTCGCCGCCGCCCTGGCGATCTGGCTCGGCGTCCGGGTACCCGCCGCGGAGCGCTCGCCTCGGGCCGGCTCGGCGCGGGCCGGCGGCACGGCGCCTGGCGCCTCCCGGTCATCGGACACCCTGACGCGCGGCATCGTGATCCTCACCGCGGTCGCCTTCCTGCGCTCGTCGGCCTCCCAGGGGATCGCCTCCTGGATACCGACCTACCTCGCCACCCAGAAGGGACTGGGCGTGAGCGGCAACCTGGGGCTCGCCGTCAGCACCATGTACGCCGCGGCGATCATCGGGCAGCCGGTGTTCGGGCTGCTGGTGGACCGGTTCGACAAGCGAGCCGTCCTCGCCCTCAGCTCGTCGGGCGCGGCGGTCACGACCATCGGGTACCTGTGGCTCGGGTCCGGGTGGGTCGGGGAGGCGTGGCTGTTCGCCTTCGGGTTCTTCGTGTTCAGCGGCTTCCCGCTCCTCCTCTCGATGGTGGGCGACTACGTCCCGCGGGGGGAGTCGTCGCTGGCCAACGCGCTGGTGTGGGGGATCGGGTCGACGGCCGGCGGCGCGGTGGGACCCCTGGCGGCGGGTGCCCTGACCGGCGGGGACTACGGCCGGCTCGGGTTCGCGTTTGCCGTCCTCGCCGGCGCGGCCCTCGTCTCCGCGGCAGCAACGATCCTCGTGCCAAAGGCGACGCACGCGAGCCGCATGCGGGCGTTCGCCTGACGGCCCAGCGGCCAGCGGATCTCGCCGCATCATCTGCTACCCTGCCCCGCACGCCTCAACCCCGCACGAGATTCGAGTGATGGCCGAGACAGTCCGCCCGCGCACCCTGGTCGAGAAGATCTGGGACGAGCATGTCGTCCTTCAGGAGGAGGGCGCTCCAGCCGTCCTCGCGATCGACCTGCACCTCGTCCACGAGGTGACCAGCCCGCAGGCGTTCACCGGGCTGCGCGCCCGCGGCATCCCGGTCCGGCACCCCGAGCGGACCGTGGCCACGGAGGACCACTCCATTCCGACCCTCCCGGCGGGCAGCCGCGCGCTCCCCATGGTCGACGAGCAGGCTGCGTTCCAGGTCGCACAGCTCGAGCGCAACTGCCGCGAGTCCGGCATCCCGCTGCATGGCGTGGGCTCCGAGACGCAGGGGATCGTCCACGTCATCGGCCCCGAGCTGGGGCTGAGCCAGCCGGGCATGACCATCGTCTGCGGCGACTCGCACACGGCCACTCATGGCGCGCTCGGCGCGCTCGCGTTCGGCATCGGGACCACCGAGGTCGAGATGGTCCTCGCCACCGGGTGCCTGCTGCAGCGGCGGCCGAAGACCTGCGAGGTCCGGGTCGACGGGCGGCTCGGGCCAGGCGTATCGGCCAAGGACATCATCCTCGCGCTGATCGCCCGTATCGGGGTGGGCGGCGGCACGGGGCATGTCTTCGAGTACACCGGCGAGGCCGTCCGGGCGCTGGGCATGGAACAGCGGATGACGATCTGCAACATGTCCATCGAGGGCGGCGCGCGGGCGGGCCTGGTCGCGCCGGACGACACGACCTTCGAGTACCTCCACGGCCGCCGGCACGCGCCCCAGGGTGCGGCGTGGGATGCCGCGGTGGAGCGCTGGCGGGCCCTCCCCTCCGACCCCGGTGCCGCATACGACCGGAGCATCACGCTCGACGCGTCGGCGCTGGAGCCGATGGTGACGTACGGCACCAACCCCGGCATGGGCGTGCCGGTCACGGGCCGTGTCCCCTCTCCCGACGATGCACCTGACGAGGCCGGGCGCCGCGCGCTCGACAAGGCGCTGGCGTACATGGACCTCACCCCCGGCGAGCCGATCGCAGGTCGCAGGGTCGATGTCGTCTTCCTGGGCTCGTGCACCAACAGCCGGATCGGCGACCTCCGCCAGGCCGCAGCGCTGCTCCGCGGGCGCCGCGTCGCGCAGGGCACCCGGCTCCTGGTGGTGCCCGGCTCGCAGCAGGTCAAGGCACAGGCCGAGCGGGAGGGGCTCGACGACGTCTTCCGGGCCGCAGGCGGCGAATGGCGCGAGTCGGGTTGCTCGATGTGCATCGCGATGAACGGCGACCAGCTGGAGCCGGGCCAGTACGCGATCAGCACGAGCAACCGCAACTTCGAGGGCCGGCAGGGAACCGGGGGGCGCACGTTCCTCGCCTCGCCGCTCACCGCAGCGGCGAGCGCGATCGCCGGCGCGGTCGCCGACCCGCGCCCGCTGGTCGACCGCGATCCGGTTGCCGTCGAGGGCCGCTGACGTGGCCGCGTGCGCTGCGGTGCCGGAGGCCGCTGAGATGCCCCAGCCCGTGTCCGCCTGGTCCGGCCTCGTCGGCCCGGACGCCGTCGTCGGAGGCCGCTGAGATGCCCGAGCCCGTCACCGTCTTCACCAGCCGCGTCGTGCCGCTGCCGGCCGAGAATATCGATACCGACCAGATCATCCCGGCGCGCTACCTCAAGACGACCGAGAGGTCGGGCCTCTCTGAGGGCCTGTTCCACGACTGGCGCTTCACCGCAGCCGGCGAACTCCGCGAGCCGCGATTCGTGCTCGACCGGCCCGAGATGCAGGGGCGCCGGATCCTGCTCGCCGGCGCCAACTTCGGTCCCGGTTCGTCGCGCGAGCACGCGCCGTGGGCACTGCTGTCGTGGGGGATCCGGGCCGTGATCTCGACGGGCTTCGCCGACATCTTCCGCGCGAACTCCCTCAAGAACGGGCTGCTGCCGATCGTGGTGTCGCCCGAGCGGCATGCAGCGCTCTTCGACCTGGTGGCGGCCGACCCGGACGTCGAGCTGACGGTCGACCTGGGGGCGCAGGAGGTGCGGGCGGGGGGGGGCCGAGCCAACCGGGCCGTCGGCGACACGTTCGCCTTCGAGATCGACCCGTTCGCCCGGAAGATGCTGCTGGAGGGCACCGACGAGATCGGCTACGTGCTCGGCCGGCTCCCGGTGATCGAGGCGTGGGAGGCGGGCCATCCGGCGA
>JAJYDP010000275.1 GCA_021777365.1 Chloroflexota bacterium
AGCCTGTCGGGCAGCCTCGGCGATCGCAGCCCGTTCCAGACGTTCGTGCTGGCCGCGCTGGTGAGCGCGATCGCCGGCGGCCTCGGACCGGGGCTGCTCGCGACGTTCCTGGGCGGGATCGTGGTCGCCTACATGTACCTGCCGCCGTCCGCAACCATCGCGGTCGACACACCCGGCGACCTCATCCGGCTCGGCCTGTTCGCCCTCGAGGGTTTGCTGTCGTCGGCCGCGGGCGAGATCGTGCACCGCGCGCTCCGGCGCGAGGAACGGGTCCTCCACGGCCTCGGCGGTCTGCGGGTGCTGCTGAACGGCGGGTCCGCAGTGACGCCGCCGGGCGAGCCCCCGGCGTACGTCGAGCCGCTGAGCGATCGGGAGCTCGAGGTCGCCCGGCTGCTCGCGTCCGGGCTGCGCAACGACGAGATCGCGGGGCGGCTGTTCGTGTCCCGCAACACGGTCAAGACGCACCTCGCGCACATCTATTCGAAGTTGGGCGTGCGGTCCCGGACCGAGGCCGTCGCGCGCTGCCTGGAACTGGGCCTCTTCGCGCGTCCGGACGGACACCGTGAGGGCCCGGTGCGGGCGACGCCCGAGGATCACGCTCCCCCATTGCCCGCACCGCCCGTCGCCGGACCCACTGCCGCCGTGCCGGCACGTCCGCCCACCCACCTCGACTTCCCGGCCTGACCGTTCCCGTGGGGCGGGCCGCCCGCGTCGTCAAGCGGCCAGCGATCACCCGCCGTTGCCGCTCGACGTGAACGCACCTGGCCGGTAGCGGGAAACGAGGTCCGGGCCGCCGACGGCGTGGAAGCGGGGCCCGTCGCCTCCGGTCGGACGACCACGGCTGCCATCGCCGGACGGCCGATTTGCGCGCAGGCCCATGACCCGCCGGTAGACGGCTTCGTAGGCATCGACCATGCGTTCCGGGGCGAACCGGCGCAGGGCGCGATCGCGTACGGAACGACGATCGAGGCGCGGCGCGAGGCCGACGGCAAATACGGCCTCCTGGACGTCGTCGACGAGGTACCCGTCCCGGCCGTGCTCCACCAGCTCGGGCAGCGCCCCCGCGCGGCGGGCGATGACCGGGGTGCCGGCCGCCATCGATTCGATGGCAACGAGCCCGAACGGCTCGGGCCAGGCCCCGAGCATCAGCGTGGCAAGCGCGCCGGCGTACAGTGCATCGCGGTCTCGCACGGACAGCTCGCCGAGGTACTCGGCCACGCCGTCGCGGATCGCCGGCTCGAGCACCTCCTGGAACATCCGGCGCTCGGCGTCGAGCCGCACGCGCGCCGCGATTTTCAGGGGGATACCGGTGGCTCGCGCGACTTCCACCGCCTCGGCAACTCCCTTCTCGCGGGCGATGCGACCGACGAGCGCGAGGTACCCGCGGGCCTCGTCCCCGAACGGGATCCCGTCGAGCGGCATCCCGTGATGGACGGTCGCCATCCAGTGTGCGTCCGGGAACCACCTGCGCTGGTTGTCGCTCACGGACACCAGCGGGATCTCAGGGAAGTCGCCGAGCAGCTCGGACAGCCCGGGCGCGTCGAGCCGCCCGTGCAGCGTGGTGACGACGGGGGTCGGGCAATGCCGGGCCAGCAGGAACCCGTGGCCCTCGAGATGGGCATGGATGACGTCGAACCGCTCGTGCTGCCGCCAGACCATGTCGGCCGTGCGCGCGAGGAACAGGGCCTCCGCGTCGTCGAACACCGTGTCCGGGCGCAGGGAGGACGGTCCCGCCCAGAGCGCGCGGTCGACGGTGGGGACGAGCTCGCACGGCACCCGGGAGTCACCCGATGCGAACAGGGTGACGTCGTGTCCGCGGCGCGTCAGCTCCTCGGCCAGCACGGCCACGACGCGCTCCGTGCCGGCGTAGCCGCTGGGAGGGATCGGCAGCAGCGGAGGCGCGACCAGGGCGATCCGCATCGGCTCGAGCGGTGTCACGGCCGTCGCCCCCGGCCGTGGGAGCCGGCGCCGCCCGGGTCGGCGGACTCATGGTCGTCGAGCTCCCAGACCTCGGGCGGGATCTCCATCCGGCGCTGCATGCGACGGTAGAGCCCGCTGAGGCGGGTCAGCTCCTCGCCGGCCCTGCGATGGCGGGGATCCCAGCGGGGGGTCGATCGCCGGATGTCGACCTCCCGGCGAACGTGGCGGCCCAGGATGTCGAGCGCACGACGCAGCTCATCGCCCGGTCGTGCGGCAGTCTGCCCAGTCGACGACAACAGGATCACCCCAGGCGTGCCGATCGGTGGTCGAGCATCGAAGCGCCCATCGATCACTGCCCGGCGCCGGCTCCCGGCGCGTGCCGCGCCGGAATGGTCAGCAGCAGCTGTTCCAGCCGACGCTCGTGCTGGCGTGCGTTGTCCCAGCGCTGCCGTGCGCTCCTCACCGCGGTGTCGCCCAAGGCGTCTCCCTGCGCGGCGAGGAAGTCCAGCCGGGCGGCTTCTGCCTCCGCCCGCGCATCGGACAGGCGATCCGCAAGCTCGGCCTCGCGGCTGGCCGCCGCCGTTCTCGACGCGGCCCACGGCGTGCCGCCGCTCGAGGGTCGGGCGGTCCCGTACGCGCCGGCACGGGCCGATCCCGCACCGAACTCCAGCTCGCTGCCCCGGTTCACGCGTCGCCCGCGGTGCGCACGGTGCCGCCCCCGAGCCGCGGGCCATCGAGCTGGGGGCCTCCGAGCTGCGGGCCATCGAGCTGCGACCAATCGATGTTCTGCCTGACGAGGACCAGGGCGAGCTGGCCGCCGACCGGCCGCAGATCGAGCGTCCAGTCCGAGAGCAGGTCCGACAGGCCGGGGCTCATGTAGAAGGTCACACCCAGCCGCGACGCGGCGACATCGTCGCGGCTCGGCTCCGGCACGAAGCCGATGGCGAACCGCCCCTGCCTCGGATCGCCGCTCAGGTGGACCCCGAACTCCCGCGGGACCCGCAGCTTGAGCCGGGTGGCGAGCAGCCGCGCTGCCGCGGCGTGCGTGACCTGGAGCATCCGTCTCTCCTGCGCTACGGTGTGACCTGCCCCGGCGCCGCTGGCGGCGACGACGGACGCGGCGACCGGACGGTCCGCGCCCCGAGCGCCTTCAGGCGGACCAGCAGACGCCGGCGGCGGTCGAGGCGGGGCAGCATCGACACGCGGTCGACCAGGGCCTGGTCGATCAGGAGCTCGATCTGGCACGTGCCGAGCAACTCGGTGAGGCGCCGGAGGGTCGCCGCATCGCCGGCCAGGGACTCCAGGGCGGCCGCACCCAGGTGGCGGGTCGGGATGGCGCCCGGTCGTCCGCGCGTCGTCGAGACGCGCGCAGCGCCCGGGCGATCGAACCCGGTGCCGCTGGCGAGCGACGCACCCCGGCCGATGCGCTCCCGATCCGCGGGCGCCGGGCCGGGTGCCCGAAACGCCCCATTTGATCCGTTCATGCGGACAGAGTCGCTCGCGCGGCCCGGATGAGCGTCACCCGTACGGGTGATTCACCGGCCCCGTCGCCCGGTCCATCGCACGGCGGGGCGGCGGGCCCGCGTCGTTTCGGGCCGGCGCGCGCCACCTCAGTCGCGGTCGCGCAGCGGGTCCAGGGCGGGAGCGACGCCCAGCCGGGCGTTCCGCCGTTCGTCGTCCGCCAGCAGCCCGGCCTCGAGCAGGTCCGCCTCCTGCTCGTCGTGCACGTAGCGCCCGCCGCGCAGCCAGGAGGCCGTCGCGGCGATGAGGAAGATGACGATGGAGAAGACCGACACGACGACGACGCCGTCGTGGAACGGGCCGGCGATGAGCGACGGGAAGAAGCTCGTGCTGACGATGCGCGAGGCGTCGGCCGCCGGGAGGGTGGCCAGGACCTTCGGACCGATGAGCGTCCCGAGCGGGTTGTACCCGAGGAACGCGGCGAACAGGTAGCCGACGGCCGGCAGGTGCGACAGCGTGGTGGCGATTCCCGATGCGACGTCGCTGGACGTGAGGCCGCGGTACATCGCCGTCGGGACGTTCGCCGACAGCCCGCCGATCATCAGCGTGAAGAAGACGCCGATCGAGAGCGGCATGCCGGTGTTCTGGAACGTGGCCCGCATGCCGGAGGCGGCGCCCCGGTAACCCGGGGGCACGCTGTTCATGATCGCCGCCGTGTTCGGCGAGGCGAACATGCCGAAGGCGACGCCGTTCAGGAGGATGACGAGCCCGAACGCCGGGTAGCTGAAGTTGGCGGGCAGTGCCATCAGCAGCGCGAACGTGGCGGCCGCCAGGAGCATGCCGGCGGTGGCGAACGGCCGGGCCCCGTAGCGGTCGGACAGCCAGCCGGAGACGGGGCCGGCGATGACGAAGCCGACCGTCAGCGGCAGCATGTAGATGCCGGCCCAGAGCGGCGTGTCCTCGAAGTTGTACCCGTGCAGCGGCAGCCAGATCCCCTGCAGCCACATGATCAGGAGGAACTGCAGGCCGCCGAGGCCCACCGCGCTGAGGAGCCCGGCCACGTTGCCGGCCGTAAAGGCGCGGATCCGGAAGAGCTCGAGGTTGAACATGGGGGATTCGACGCGCCGCTCGATCAGCACGAAGGCCGCCAGCAGCACGATGCCGGCCGCGATCGCGACGAGCACGAACGGGTTGCCCCAGCCCATCGCCGAGGTGCCGTACGGTGCGATGCCGTAGGTGATTCCGATGAGGAGGAGCCCGAGGCCGGCCGCGAAGGCGACGTTGCCGGCCCAGTCGATGCGGGCCGCGTGCCGCTCGCCCAGCTCGCGCAGCGCCACGTAGGCCCAGACCGTGCCCACGATGCCGACCGGCACGTTGAGGAGGAACACCCAGCGCCAGTCGACGGCCGCCAGCACCCCGCCCAGGATGAGCCCGATGAACGAGCCCGCCTGGAACGCGATCTGGTTGACGCCGAGCGCCATGCCGCGCTGGTCGGACGGGAATGCGTCCGTCAGGATCGCCGCCGAGTTCGCCATCAGGAGCGCGCCGCCCACCGCCTGCACCATGCGCATCACGATGATCTCGATGGCGCCCGCGGACCCGGTGCTCCAGGTCGCCGAGAGGCCGATCGAGCCGAGCGTGAAGACGACGAACCCGAGGTTGTACATGCGCACGCGGCCGAACATGTCGCCGATCCGGCCGACGGTGACCACCGCGACGGCGGTCACGAGCATGTAGCCCATGAGGACCCAGAGCAGGTAGCTGAAGTTCGCCGGGTCGAGCGGGTTCAGGTCGATGCCCCGGAAGATCGCGGGCAGGGCGATGATCAGGCTCGTCGAGTTGATGGCCGCCATCAGGCCGCCGAGGGTCGTGTTGGAGAGCGCGATCCACTTGTAGTCGAAGCTGCCGAAGTGGTGCCGGTGCGCCTGCTGCGTCACGCCGCACCCCCCCGCCCTGCCGTCGCGACCGCCTCGTCGCGCGGGGCGGGAGCCGGCGCCGGCGCTTCATGCTCGGTCGCCACTTCCTCCGGCATGGCCTCGAGCATGCGTTCGAGGAGTCCGGCCAGCTGTCGCCGGTCGGCCGGCTCGAAGCGCTCGACGCGGGCCACGAGACCGCTCGACTCGAAGAGGGAGCGGTCGTCCAGGGCGCCTTCCCCGAGCGGCGTCACGCGGACGCCGGTCACGCGGCGATCGGTGCCGTCCGGCACGCGCTCGACGAGACCGGCCGACTCGAGCCGGTCGACGAGGTTGGTGGCGCTCGACGGTTTCAGGGAAAGCACGGCGCCGAAGCGGCTGATCGGGGTGCAGCCCATGTCGCGCAGCACGCGCAGGGCATGCATGTCGGCGAGTGCAACGCCGTAGCGGCGGGCCAGCTCGCGCTGCAGCGGTTCCGCCAGGGCGATCGCACGAAGGTAGGCGCGGAGCAGCCGCCGCGTGTCGGCCGACCAGTCGGGCACGAGTACTCCAGCTCTATGTATAGTCCGGTTGCGTGGAGTATAGCCGACCGCCGGCGAGGGGCCCCGGCGTACGCAGAGGCGGCGATCCCGGACGCCGTCGAGGTCAGGCGGTGAGCGCGTCTCCGAGGTACGGGCGCAGGACCTCTGGAACCGCCACCGATCCGTCCGGCCGCTGGTGGACCTCGAGGATCGCCGCCCACGTGCGCGCCAGCGCGAGCCCCGACCCGTTCAGGGTGTGGAGGATCTCCGGCCGCGCGCCGGGCTCCGGGCGCCAGCGGATGTTCATGCGGCGCGCCTGGTAGTCGCGGAAGTTCGAGACCGAGCTGACCTCGAGCCAGCGCTCCACGCCGGGGGCCCAGACCTCGAGGTCGTACTTCTTCGCCTGCACGAACCCCATGTCGCCGGTGGCCATCAGCTTCACGCGGTAGGGCAGGCCGAGCCGCTGCAGGAGCACCTCGGCCGCCCGCGTCAGCCACTCGAGCGCGTCGCCCGAGTCTGCGGGCCGCTCGAAGAGGACCATCTCGACCTTGTCGAACTGGTGGACGCGGAGGATCCCGCGAGTGTCCTTGCCGGCCGCGCCGGCCTCGCGCCGGAAGCACGGCGTGTAGGCGCAGTAGCGGATCGGCAGCCGGTCGGCCTCGATGATCTCGTCGCGGTGCAGGTTCGTGACGGGGACCTCCGCCGTGGGCACGAGGTACAGCTCGTCCCGCGTCACCACGTACATGAGGTCTTCCTTGTCCGGGATCTGCCCGGTGCCGCGCGCGGACGCCGTGTTCACCAGGGCCGGCGGCCAGATCTCGGTCATGCCGTGCTCGCGCGTGTGGACGCCGATGAACCAGTCGATCAGGGCGCGCTCGAGCGCCGCCCCCCGGCCCCGGTAG
>JAJYDP010000276.1 GCA_021777365.1 Chloroflexota bacterium
GGACGCGACTGGCTCTACGCGGACCTGAGCGGACCGATCCCGGCCGGGACGCTTCCGCCGAACCCGGGCAAGCTGACGGTGACGACCACCGACACGACCCCGCCGGCGACGCCGGCCGGCTTCCACGTCACGGCCGCCGCGCCGACCAGCATCGACCTGGCCTGGGACGCCGTGAGCGGCGATCCGACGCTGTATGGCTACGAAGTGCTCCGCGGCGACACCTCTGGCGGGCCGTACAGCGCGCTCGGGCTGACCACGGGGACGACGTTCTCCGACACGACGGTCACCCAGGATGCCACGTACTACTACGTCGTCCGCTCGGTCGACACGTCGTTCAACCGCTCTGGCTACTCAGACGAGGTCAGCGCGACGGCCGCGGCGCGCACCGTCAGCGTCGTCTTCAACGTCACGGTGCCGTCCACTACCGACGCCACCGGCAGGTCCGCCTACCTCGCTGGCACGCTCGACCGCCTGGACGGCGGGCTGCCGGCCTGGAATCCGGCTGGGGTCGTCCTGGGCCGTGTGGACGCCACTCACTGGACGATCACGCTCACCGGCAAGGAGTCGACCCAGATCGAGTACAAGTACACGCTCGGCGACTGGGACCACGTCGAGAAGGACGCCGCCTGCGGCGAGATTGGCAACCGGCTGCTGACGCTGACCTACGGCTCGACCGGGACCCAGACCGCCGACGACACCGTGCTCAACTGGCGCAACGTGGCGCCCTGCGGCAACTGACTGTCCGGGCGACCGGTCGAGAGCGCGAGCGTCTGTCTGGTCGCGCGCGCTGGAGCCGGAGACGGCGAGGCCGGCCTTCGGGCCGGCCTCGCCGTCCCGGTCAGGCTTCGGCGGTGCCCTCTCGGGCCAGCCGGCGCAGCACGGCCGGCAGGATGCCGCCCTCGCGGTAGTAGTCGATCTCGATGGGGCCGTCAAGCCGGGCGACCGCGCGGAAGCTCCGGGCGATCCCGTCGCCACCGGTGACCTCCACGGTGACCTCCTGCCGGGGCTGGAGGCCAGCCGCGAGCCCGCGGACGGCGTACGACTCGCGGCCCGTGAGGTCCAGCGAGTCGGCGCTCTCCCCGGGCAGGAACTGCAGGGGGAGCACGCCCATTCCGACCAGGTTCGAGCGATGGATCCGTTCGAAGGACTGGGCGAGCACGGCCCGCACCCCGAGCAGGTTGGTGCCCTTGGCGGCCCAGTCGCGGGAGCTGCCCGAACCGTACTCGCGCCCGCCGATCTACTACCAGCGGCACGCCCTCGGCCGCGTATCGCATCGCCGCGTCGTAGATGAACAGGACTTCGCCGGACGGCTGGTGCTCGGCATAGGGCCCCTCGCGCTCCACCAGCCGGTTGCGCAGCCGGATGTTGCCGAACGTGCCGCGCATCATCACCTCGTGGTGGCCGCGCCGCGAGCCGTAGCTGTTGAACTCGAGCGGGGCGACGCCGTGCGCCTGCAGCCACTGCCCGGCGGGGCTCCACGGCGCGATCGAACCGGCGGGGGAGATGTGGTCGGTGGTGACCGAGTCGCCCAGCAGGGCCAGCACGCGGGCGCCCTCGATGTCGCGGACCGGTGCCGGCTCGGCGGCCAGCCCCTCGAAGAAGGGCGGCCGCGCCACGTACGTCGACGCGGCGTCCCAGGCGTACCGGTCGCCGGATGGGATCGGCAGCGCCCGCCACCGGTCGTCGCCCTCGAAGACGTCGGCGTACGTGCGCCGGAACAGCTCGGGGTCGATGGCGGTGTCGATGGCCGAGCGGATCTCGTCGGCCGACGGCCAGATCTCCTCGAGCATCACCGGCCGCCCGTCCGGATCGCGCCCGATCGGCTCGCTGGTGAGGTCGACGTCGACCCGTCCGGCCAGCGCGAAGGCGACCACCAGCGGGGGCGAGGCCAGGTAGCTGGCCCGGGCCAGCGGGTGGATGCGGCCCTCGAAGTTCCGGTTGCCCGACAGGACGGCGGCCACGGTGAGATCGTGCTGCTCGATCGCCTGCGCGGTCGGTGCGTCGAGCGGACCGCTGTTCCCGATGCAGGTCGTGCAGCCGTAGCCGACCAGCTCGAACCCGAGCCGTTCCAGTGGTTCCATGAGCCCGGCGGCCTGCAGGTACGCGGTCACCGCGCGCGACC
This sequence comes from Chloroflexota bacterium, assembly GCA_021777365.1. Next base: position 2,123 of record JAJYDP010000276.1, read on the forward strand.
CCGGAGCGAGGCTGGTCTTGACCGTGGGGCCCACGGTCAGCCCGCGGGCGACCGCGTTGCGCGCGAGGAGCCCGGCGCCGATCATCACGGTGGGGTTCGACGTGTTGGTGCAGCTGGTGATCGCGGCGATGGCGACCGACCCGGTGCGGACGGACGCCCGGGCCCCGTCGAGCTCGATCTCCACCGCCGGGTAGGGCGACGCGCCCGGCGCGCCCGGGTTGCCCGCCGCCTGCTCCGCCGTCGTCCCCCCGGCCTTCGGCGGGTACGCGGCACGGAACGACTCCCGGAGCGTGCGGAGCGGCACGCGGTCCTGCGGGCGGCGCGGACCGGCGACGCTGGGCTCGACCGCGGCGAGATCGAGGTCCAGGACCACGTCGAACTCGGGAACCGCGCCCGGCTCGCGCCACAGGCCGTTGACCCTGGCGTAGCGCTCGACCAGCTCCACCTGCGCCGCGTCGCGGCCGGTCAGCCGGAGGTACGCCAGCGTCTCGTCGTCGATGGGGAAGAGCGTGGCGGTGGCGCCGAACTCCGGCGACATGTTCGAGATGGTGGCCCGGTCGGGGAGGGAGAGCGTCGCGAGGCCGTCGCCGGCGAACTCGACGAACGAGCCCACCACGCCCTGACGGCGCAGCATCTCGGTCACGGAAAGCACCAGGTCGGTGGCGGTGCTGCCGCGCGGGAGCGCACCGGAGAGCCGGACGCCGACGACGCGTGGCACGGGCTGGTAGAGGGGCTGGCCCAGCAGCACGGCCTCCGCCTCGATGCCGCCGACGCCGTAGCCGAGCACGCCCAGCGCGTCCACCATCGTGGTGTGCGAGTCGGTGCCGACCAGCGTGTCGGGGAAGGCGACGGCGCGGTCCTGTTCTTCGCGCCGGGTGACCACGGTCGCCAGGTACTCGAGGTTGACCTGGTGCACGATGCCCGTCCCCGGCGGGACCACGCGCAGGTCCCTGAATGCAGTCTGGGCCCAGCGGAGGAGCTGGTAACGCTCGCCGTTGCGCTCGTACTCCCGCCGGACGTTGAAGCTGAACGAATCGGGCAGCCGGTACCGGTCGACCTGGACGGAATGGTCGATGACGAGGTCGGCAGGCACCAGCGGGTTGATGCGGGCCGGATCGCCGCCCAGGTCGGCCATCGCGTCGCGCATGGCGGCAAGGTCCACCACGGCGGGGACGCCGGTGAAGTCCTGCAGCAGCACGCGCGCCGGCATGAACGGGATCTCGGCCTCGACCTCGGACCCGGGTCGCCAGGCGGCCAGCGTGCGGACCTCGTCCTCGCCGACGATCCCGCCGCCGGCATGGCGGAGCACGTTCTCGAGCAGGATCTTGACGGTGACGGGGGTGCGCTCGGCCCGGTAGCCGAGCGGCGCAAGCGCATCGAGCCGATAGTGATCGGGCAGTCCCGGCCCCAGCGGAGCACGGGCAGCGAAGGGATCGGGCCGAATCGGACGGGACGGCATGGTGCTCGAACCTCCCAACCGCGCCGGTCGGCGCGGGACCATCGGCACCTGACGGGAGCGCCCGTCTCGGGTCGAGACGTACGAAGGAGACGAGTATAGCGGGTGACCCGGAGCGCCCGGCCCGGGTGGTTCGGCACCACGAGCCCGTCGGTGGGCGAGGTGGGCAGTGCCACGCATCAGGCCGTTGGCGGCGGACATGGGCAGTGCCACGCATCAGGCCGTTGGCGGCCGAGATGGGCGGCGCGCGGCCACGAACCGGTTGCCCGAGGGCTACGATCGGCGTGAACGCAATTGGCCGGACGCAATGGGCGTGGCCGGCGCCTGGTGGCGAGCGGAGGGCGATGTGCGGTCGTGGTGGCGCCGCGTGAACGAACGGCGGAGCGCGGGCGATGCTGGCCTGCCGGGCAGCGGCGCTCGCCACCCGGCCGGTGCCGGCGACTGGCCCGTGGCGGGCACTCCCCGCCTGCCGGGCGTTCGCCGCGCGCCCGCGACCGGCACCCGCGACCAGCCCGCGTCGGACGGCGACGTCGACCAGCCCGCGGCGTCCGCCGCCACCGAGCCGGTCCCCGACCCGGGCCTCCCCCGTATCGGCTTCATCGGGGCCGGGCACGTCGGCACCGCGCTCGGGGTGGCCCTTCGGAGAGCGGGCTGGCCGGTGACCGCCGTGGCCTCGCGGGATCCCGGGCGGCGCGACCGTTTCGTCGACCTCGTCCCGGGCACGCACGGGTTCGCGGAGCCCCCCGCGGTCCTCGACGAGGTCGACCTGGTCTTCGTGACCGTCCCCGACGACGCGATCGCCGGCATCGCCTCGCAGCTGCGCCTGTACAGCGGACAGGCGATCGTCCATACCAGCGGCGTCCTGCCGGCATCCGTCCTGGCGCCTGCCATGGCCGCGGGCACCGAGGCCGGGAGCTTCCATCCGCTCGTGGCGTTCGCCGACCTCGACGCGGCGCTGGCCGCGCTGCCGGGCGCCACCGTGGCCATCGAGGGCGACGAGCCACTGATACCCCTGCTCGGGGACCTGGCCGGTGCGCTCGGCGCGCGCGCGGTGCGCGTGACGGCGGCCGGCAAGCCACTCCACCATGCCGCGGCCGTGCTGGCGGCCGGCGGGCTCGTCGCGCTCCTCGACACGATCGCGCAGCTCGGAGCGGTGGCCGGCCTGGACGAGGAGGAGGCCCTTCGGACGTACGGTGGGCTCGCACGCCAGGGGCTGGACAACGCCGCCCGCCTCGGCATCGGCGCGGCGCTCACCGGCCCGGTGGTCCGCGGCGACCTCGGCACCGTGCGGGCACACCTCGACGCACTGCGCCGCCTTGCGCCCGACGTGCTGCCCGTCTACCTCGCGCTCGGACGGCGGACCGTGGCCCTGGCCGTCGCGCGTGGCGAGCTCGGGCCGGAGTCGGCCGCGGAGCTGCTGACGTTGCTTGCGCCGGCCGGTTGAGTGGGTACCATAGACACCATGCAGCACAGCCTCGCCCCTGGGCGTTCCGTCCGCCTGATGCCCCGTTTCGTGGCACCGTCCACGCACGGGCGCGAGGCGCGGCTGGGCCTCCACCGTATGGCCACCGGGATGGTCCCGGGCGCGCCGAGCCCCTCGCGCGCCGGCCGCCGCATGGGGCTGCGCGATGGGCGGGGCATGACCGTGGCGGCACCGCGCCCGCGGGCCACGGGGCTGCTGCGCCGCGAGCCCGTCCTGCACTGGACGAGCGACCTGGCGGGGCGTCGCGTGACGGCGCCGCTCCGCGCCGCCCCGTGGCATCGCTGAGGCACGAGACGGCCGGCGCTCGTCCCACCGCGCGCGCCATGTCCGCGGGTGGCCTGGTGGTCCGCACTGCGGGCGAGGAACCCGAGATCGTGCTGGGCCGCCGCAACCGGCCGCGCGAGGGCGTCGCCTGGACCCTGCCCAAGGGCACGCCCTCGGCGGGGGAGTCGGTCGAGGAGACGGCGCAGCGGGAGGTCGAGGAGGAGACCGGGCTCGCCGTCCGGATCGTCGAGCCCGTCGGTTCCATCCGGTACACGTTCGTGCAGGGCGGCACGCGCGTGGACAAGACCGTCCATCACTTCCTGATGGTCGCGACGGGGGGGAACCTGGCAGACCACGACGCCGAGTTCGACGAGGTCCGCTGGGTGCCGCTGACGGAGGCGGCGCACCTGTTGAGCTACGAGACAGAGCGCGAGATCGTCGAACGCGCGCGGCCAGCGATCGACGCGCTCCGGGAGCGCGGCGCGGCCTGACTCGCGCGCCGCCTGGGAGAGACCGCCAATGCGTGCCACAGCGCTGCTCGAGCGGCACCGCGCGCTCGGGGCGCGCCTGGTGGAGTTCGCGGGCTGGGAGATGCCCGTCCAGTACCGCGGGATCATCGAGGAGCATCGCGCCGTGCGACAGCGGGCGGGTGTCTTCGACCTCTCGCACATGGGCGAGCTGCACGTCACCGGCCGCGACGCGGGGGCGGCCCTCGCGTACGCGCTGGCGACCGATCCGCCGTCGCTCACGATCGGTCGTGCTCACTACAGCATGATCTGTGCCCCCGACGGCGGCGTGATCGACGACCTGATCGTGTACCGGCTCGCGGAGGAGCACTTCCTGGTCGTCGCGAACGCCGGCAACCGCGCCGTGGTCGCCGACGAACTTCGCGCCCGGCTGGCCGGCTTCGACGCCGCGCTCGACGACGCGTCGCTGCGGACGTCGCTGGTGGCGATCCAGGGCCCCCGTGCCCTGCAGGTGCTGGCCCCGCTCACCGGCGTGGACCTGGCCTCGCTCCGGTACTACGCCATCGCCGAGGGGCGCGTGGCAGGGGTGCCGGCCCTGGTGGCCCGGACCGGGTACACCGGCGAGGACGGCTTCGAGTGCTTCGTGGCCTGGGACGAGGGGCCAGCGGTCTTCGACGCGCTCCTCTCGGCGGGCGCCTCCGAGGACGTGATCCCGGTGGGCCTCGGCGCCCGGGACACGCTGCGCCTCGAGGCCGGCATGCCCCTCTACGGCAACGAGCTGGGGCGGGACACCACCCCCTTCGACGCGGGGCTGGGCCGGGTGGTGAAGTTCGCCAAGCCCGGCGATTTCGTGGGGCGTGCGGCGCTGGCGGCGGCCCAGGACCGGGGGCGCTCGAAGGCGCTGGTCGGGCTGATCGTGCGA
>JAJYDP010000277.1 GCA_021777365.1 Chloroflexota bacterium
CTGGTCACCGGAACGGCGCGACCGCGTGGGCGTCGCGATCAACACGGGCGGCGGGGGCCTCGAGCAGGTCGTGGACGGCACCCACGTGCTGGAACAGAGGGGTCCCGGACAGGTGAGCCCGTTCGCGATCCCGGCGCTGTCCGGCTCTATGGCCGCCTGCATGGTCTCGATGAAGTACGGCCTCACGGGTCCCGTGCTCACCCAGGTCGCCGCCTGCGCCAGCTCGGTGATCGCGTTCGTGGACGGACTCCGGCTGATCCAGGACGGCGAGTGTGACGTCGTGCTGGTCGGCGGGACCGAAGCGCCCCTGCTGCCGATCGCGTTCGCGGCGCTGGGCAACATGGGCGCCCTCTCGAAGCGCAACGACGACCCCACCCGGGCGTCCCGGCCGTTCGACCGGGACCGCGACGGCTTCCTTTTCGGCGAAGGAGCCGGGGTCATGGTGCTCGAGTCGGCGGCACACGCCATGGACCGAGGAGCGCACATCCGGGCCGAGGTGCTGGGCGCGGCGCTGACCGCCGACGCGTACCACGTCAGCGCCCCTGAGCCCACCGGTCGTGGCGCCGCGCGCGCGATGGGGCTCGCGCTCCGCCACGCGGGGGTCGCGCCCGACGAGGTCGACCTGATCGTGGCCCACGGCACGTCCACGCCGCTCAACGACGTCACGGAGACGCGCGCGATCAAGACGGTGTTCGGTGACCATGCGTACCGCGTGCCGATCACCTCCCCCAAGTCGATGATCGGCCACTTGCTGGGAGCGGCGGGGGTGGCCAACGCGCTGGTCGCCGTGTCCTCGATCTGCGAGGGCGTGATCCCGCCCACGGCCAACCTTGAGAACCCCGACCCCGATTGCGACCTCGACTACGTCCCCCTCGTGGCGCGCCAGCACCGCGTGGACACCGCCATCGTCAACGGGTTCGGGTTTGGCGGCCAGAACGCCGTGGCGGTCCTGCGGCGGTTCGAGTCCTGATGGACGGGCAATGAGCCGGCGCGGTCGGCTCATTGCCCTGCCTGTCGTCGCGGGCCTGGTGCTCTCGGGGTGCGCCTCGCCGGCGTCGCAGCGGGCGCTCTCGGCGATTCCCTCCGCGACGCCCGGCTCGCGCGCGCCCGTGGCATCGCTCTCGCCCGGGACGGTCCCACCGTCCGCGCCACCATCGGCGGCCGTGTCGCCCGGGGCGCCGCGCTCCCCGGGCCTGTCGGTCCCGCTGGCCGTGGTGACCGGCTTCTCGGACTACCGCGTGGACTCCGTGACGCTGGCTGACCTGGCCGCATGGCTCGCGTCGCGGGCGTTGATCGTGCCGTGCGGCGCGGAAGCGGGGGTCGCCGCCGCGCTGGGGGCCGCGCCCGGGGCCGCCACGCCGCTGCCGGCTTCCGCGCCGTCGCGGCCTGCCGCTCCATCGACCGCGTGCGTCCCGGGTGACGCCATTCCCGCCCGTCTGCCGGCTTCCTCGACCGCGATCGCGCTCCTCCCGCCGGGTCTCGTCACGCCCGCCCTCCGCGTGGTGCCGATCGGGACGGCGGACCTGTTCGGCGAGACGCCGGCACGGACCGCTCCGTACCCGCTCTCGATCCCCACCCCGGCCAGCTGGCCCACGGCCTGGACCGCGTACGACCCCGCGAATGTTCGGGTCGTGCTCACGACCGGGGTGAACTGCCCGGACCGCGGCGTGAGCTACCAGACGAACGTGCTGAAGAAGGGCTGGGACTGGCTGCTCGCGGCCGGCACCGCGAAGTACATGGGCCGGCGCTGGGACCCCGCCTTCGGCTGGTGGGTGGTGGACGCGGTCCGCACGGATCATGCCGGGGCGGTCTGGGCCCTGGTCCGCAACGCCGACGTCGCGGTCAGCGACTTCGAGTGCTCCATGACCAGCCACTTCACCCAGCACAACAGTGGCACCGACTTCTCGATCGACCCGCGGGTCGCGCCGCTGATGGCGAAGGCCGGCTTCGACGTGGCCACGATCGCCGCCGACCACAACACCAACCCCGGGCTGGGCGCGATCGGTGAGACGGTGGACCTGTTCCGGGCCAACGGGATCCAGCCGGTCGGTGGAGGGCGCACGCTCGCCGAGGCGCTCCGACCGGCCGTCGTCGACGTCAACGGCGTCCGGTTCGGCTTCGTGGGGTTCGACGCGATCGGGGGATCGGCGTATGCCACGGCCGACAGCCCGGGGGTCGCGCCCCTGACGCCGGCGAATGCGCGCATCGCCGTCGCCGCGGCGCGGAAGGCCGGCGCGCAGGTCGTGTTCGCGCTGCCTCAGTGGAGCTCGGTGGAGTACCGCGCGGCCTTCACCGGCTTCCAGCGCTCGCTGATCGCGGAGCTCGAGGCGGCCGGCGCGGACGAGATCGTCGGCGCGGACTTCCACTGGGCCGGTGCGGTCTCGATCACGCGCGGGAGCCGGTCGGGCTACCGGTTCGTCACCGCGAGCCAGGGCAACTTCTGGTTCGGGCAGAGCTGGAGCCGGCAGACCGAGGAAGGCGTCATGACCATGCTGACGTTCGTGGGAACGCGGCTGACGCAGGTGCGGCTGATCCCAACCGTCGTCCTCGATGACGCGCAGCCCAACCTCACGGATCCCGCCACGGACGGGCAGTTCGTGCTGCACCAGGTGCTGTCGGCGTCGCAGCTGCTGCGGCCGTAACGTGGTGCCGCGGCCACGGGTGGCCGCGGCCCAGGCACGGGTGGGCGCGGCCCAGGCACGGGTGGGCGCGGCCCGGTGAAACCTGCGCAACTGCCATGCCTGGAACGTTGCCCTGCGCATCACGCCCGCTGGGGGCCTCCGGACAGACCGAGTCTTCGCCTCCGGGGCGTGACCGAGCGTGCGGCGGAGCCCCGATGCGGCTGCAGCCGCGCCCCAGGCGGACGAAACGCCACGGGCGCCGCATGCCATTCCCCGGGTGCAAGTTGCGCGACGGATCGGCCACTGCCGCCGGATAGCTTGCTGGGGGTGGAAACAGCGCAGAAACCGGGTCGCTGCGGCGGTCCAGGATGAACCTGGCAACACCGCCGCCGGCGTGTTCGCCCCTCACGCCCGCTACTGGGCAGCCTCCCGGCTCGGAACGGGACGACCTTCGTACGCTTCGACCATCGTTAGGAGCGAGCCCGGCAGCTGGCGGACGCGGCCGGCCGCGTAGTCGTACATGACCTGCACCGACTCGCCATGCGCGACCAGCCGGGCCGTCCCGAACGGCGACGCCTCGGCGACGAGGCGATACTCGATCGAGAACGAGGAGTGCCCCATCCAGCCCACGCGACACTCGCAGATCAGTGGCTCGCCGAAGAGCACGGGACTCGCGTACGTGAGACGCGCCTCGGCCAGGATGAAGCTCTGGTCGTGCGACGTGGCGCCGATGCCGAAGGTCGAGCCGGTCACGGTTCGGTAGTAGCCGGCCCGGGCCATCTCGAAGTAGCTCAGGTAGGTGGCGTTGTTCACGTGGCCCATCGCGTCCGTGTCCGAGAACCGCACGTCGATGGGAAGGCGGTAGCGGAACGGGCCCTCGGGGGGCTCGGCGCGCCTGCTCACGGTACGCATGCCTTCTCGATGCGGCCCATCCGGTGATCGTCGTGGCGGCTCATGCCGCGATTGTGACGGAACGGCGTGGGACCATCATCCGGCCGGGGCCCCTGGATGCATCGGCGGGCCTCGGGCCTCGGGCCTGGGACCTCGGGCCTGGGACCTCGGGCCTCGGGCCTCGGCGGCCGTCGCGCAGCTCTGGTCAAGTCGCGTGCCTTCCTGGCCAGATTCCCGCCGCATGACGACTATGCATGGTCCGGCGCCAGGGTCGGGTGCTGGTGCGGACGTCGTGAGGCCTTGCGCGTACGATTCCCAGTCCCGCCTCGCCTGGAGGCGGTCCCGCGCCGGCACGAGCCGGATCGGCGGGGCTCGCAACGACCTGCGGACGACCGGCAAGACGACCTGCGGACGACCGGCAAGAGTGCATATGCGTCACCTGGCGGGAATCCGGCCACCTGGCCAGGGGAACGGCCGGGACGGGACGGGACAGACGGCTGCCCGGGCTCGTCCTCGCCACGCAGGAGCGCGCCACGCCCGCGCCGCGCGCCCAGGGCCGAGACGCTCCCGCGCTACTATCCGGTGCTCGCGGGCCTGAAGGGGCGGGAGCCGTGGGCCCCACATCCGCCGCGACGGCGTCACCCGGCCGCGGCCCCGTCACCCAGCCCGATCCGCGTCGATCCCCTGCAGTGTAGCCTGCCCTGCGTGGCCCTCCGTCTCCGCAACACCCTCACCCGACGCGTCGAGCCCGTCGTGCCCCTCCGCGGCGACGGGACGGTCCGCATGTACAGCTGCGGCCCCACCGTGTACCGCTACGCGCACGTCGGGAACCTGCGTACGTTCCTGCTCGCCGACCTGGTCCGCCGCGTGCTCGTGTACCACGGCCTGCGCGTCATCCACGTCCAGAACATCACGGACGTCGGCCACATGCGCGACGAGCGCTTCGACCGCGGCGAGGATCGCATGCTGGTCGCGGCGAAGCTCGAGGACAAGTCGCCCGCCGAGATCGCCGCCGCGTACGAGGCCGCCTTCCACGCCGACGCCGCGCTCGTCAACCTCCTCCCCGCCCACGTCTACCCGCGGGCCACCGAGCACATCCCCGAGATGGTCGACATGGCCGAGCGGCTGCAGGACGCCGGCTTTGCCTACGCAACGCCCGACGGCACCGTCTACTACGACGTGGCCCGCTTCCCCGGTTACGGCAAGCTGTCCGGAAACACGCTGGACGCGCTGCGCGCCGGACACCGCGTGGAGGTCGAGGAGGACAAGCGCGACCCCGCGGACTTCGCGCTCTGGAAGCACGCGGGCGAGGGGCGCCTGGTCAAGTGGCCCACGGCGCGCTGGGGCGAGGGCTACCCCGGCTGGCACATCGAGTGCTCGGCGATGGCCATGCGCTACCTGGGCGAGCGCTTCGAGCTGCACACCGGAGGCATCGACAACGTCTTCCCGCACCACGAGGACGAGATCGCGCAGTCGGAGGCGCTCACCGGCCAGGTGCCGGCCGCCTCGTACGTCCACGGAGCGCACCTGCTGATGCGCGGCCGGAAGATGGCCAAGTCGGCGGGCAACTTCCAGCGCATCACGGATCTCGCCGACGACGGCGTCGACCCCCTCGCCTTCCGGTACCTCTGCCTGACCGCGCGCTACGCCCACAAGCTCGACTTCTCGCCGGATTCCCTGCGGGCGGCTGCGGCAGCCCTCGATTCGCTCCGGTCCCGCCTGCATGCGCTCGGTCCTGCCCCGGCGGATGGACCGTGGGCCATGCCGCCCGCGCTGGTGGCGGGGTTCGCCGGGCCGCGCCCGGTCGGCGTCGCGCAGGGTGTGCGCGGCCACCAGGAGACGCCAGACCCGGAGCTCGACCCGTACCCGCGCCTGGACCGTGCCCGCGTCCCGGGGGCGCCGCTCTCCGAGGCGGGCCGCGCGCTGCGCGAGCGGTTCGTGGCCGCGCTCGATGATGACCTGGACATGCCCACCGCGCTCGCGACCATCAGGGAAGCGCTGCGCGTGCCCCTCGACGCGGACGAGCGGCGGTGGCTGGTGCTCGACGCCGATGCGGTGCTCGGACTGGACCTCCACGCGACGTGGGAAGCCGCCGGGGAAACGGATGCCGCCGGCTCCACGGCCGCGTCCTCGCTCCCGCCGCGCGCCGAGGGGCTCCTTGCCGAGCGCGCCGAGGCCCGCGCCGCGCGGGACTACGCGCGCTCGGACCGGCTCCGTGACGAGCTCGCCACGCTCGGCGTCGAGATCATGGACCGTCCCGGCGGGATAACGGAGTGGCGGGTCCGCGGCGAGTGAGGGCGCGCCCCGGCGGCGCGCCGACCGTCATTCAGGTGAGGCTGGCGTCCGTTGGGCGAGCCTTATCTCGCGGGCTCCACCACCAGCGTCCCGGCCGCGGCGCCCATGCCGCTCGCCCCGTCGAGCTGCAGCGCGTACCGTCCGGGCGCCGGGGCCATGAACCGCAGCGCCGTCGTCTGTCCGGGACGTGTGGGCAGCTCGACGCTCGCAATGCCCTCGATCGCCAGGTCCCGGTAGGCCGAGGCGTCGTTGGTGAAGCGCAGGTAGACGAACTGCCCCGAGCGCACGTGGATCTCCGTCGGCTGGCCGCCGGCCGAGCTCGCCACCACCGACACCTGCTGGGCCGAGGAGTCCAGCCACTGGTTCCCTGCGATGACGGCCGCCGCGAGCACCAGGCCGGCGACCGCGATCGCGACCAGGTACCCGGCGTCGCGCACGCGGGCGGCGAGCGGCTGACGCCCCAGGCGTGCCTCGCCCGGCCGCGCATCGAATCCACGCAGCCGGAGGGAGTTCGTCACCACGCTCACGGAGCTGAGCGCCATCGCGCCCGCGGCCAGCGCCGGACTGAGTGTCGTGCCCGTGAACGGGTAGAGGAGCCCCATGGCGACCGGGATCAGCACGACGTTGTAGCCGAATGCCCAGGCCAGGTTCTGCCGGATCACCGCGATCGTGCGGCGTGACAGCGCGATGGCCGAGGCGATCCCCCGGGGATCCCCACCCACCAGCGTCACGTCGGAGGCCTCGATCGCCACGTCGGCGCCCGTCCCGATCGCGATCCCCAGGTCGGCCTGCGCGAGCGCGGGCGCGTCGTTGATCCCGTCACCGACCATGGCGACCCGCCGCCCGCGCGACTGGAGCTCGGCCACCTTGGCGGCCTTGTCCCCCGGCAGCACCTCGGCCA
>JAJYDP010000278.1 GCA_021777365.1 Chloroflexota bacterium
TGGGCGAGCCGGACCCGGGCGATCGTCACCGCGTTCGAGAGGCCGAGGAGGCGCAGCACGGGAGACTGCGGCTCGGCCTCGGCCGTCGCGGTCTCCGCCCAGCGTGCCGCGGCCTCCGTATCGCCTTCGAGCAGGCGGATCCGCGCCTGCGTCTCCCAGATCGGGACCGGGAGCGGGATTCCGCCGCGTCGGATGTCCGCGGCGGCCACCCGGAGGGCGCCGAAGGCCGCGTCGGGGTCCCCGGCGGCCCGTCGCGCGCAGGCGAGGTACGGGACCGCCCACTCGCCGGTGGTGCGTCCGACGCGCAGCCGTCCCGCGGCGTCGAACCCGCGCTCCAGCAGCCGCCGAGCCTCGGGCACGTCGTTCGCCTCGTAGCGGAGCATGCCCAGCACCACGTCGAGGTACCAACCCATCGTGCGGATCCGGCCGTCGCCAGTGCCGTACTCCTCGAGCAGCTCATGGCAGAGCCGCTCGGCGTCCCCGCGGCGCCCGGCGGCGAGGAGTGCCTGCGCGAGGGGCGTCACGCCGGCGAAGGCGACCGCGGCCCCGGCGTGCCTGACGATCTCGAACGCCGCGCCCAGGGACGCGACCGCGGCCGGAAGCTCACCGCGGGCCAGCGTCGCGAGGCCGATCGCCTGGAGGCACGCGGAGCGGAAGAAGCCATCGTCGCCCACGAGCTCGAGCCCGGCCTGCGCAAGCGACTCAGCGTCGGGGCCCGTGACGGTCTGGAGCAGCGCCCGGAGAGCGAAGAGGCGTCCCTCGGCCGGCCCGCGCTCGGAGGTCGCGGCGAGGTGTCGCTCGGCCTCCGCGTCGGCCGCCGCGAGCTGCCCGGTGTCGAAGAGTGCCCAGGCGTGCCACGAGACCAGGTCCGCGCGTGCAGCCACCTGGTCGGGCGGCAGGGCGTCGATCCAGTGAAGCAGCGTGGCATGCTCCCCAGCCTCGACCGCGTCGCGGGCCTCGCGCCCGACGAGCCGCACCGCGTCGTCCACGCCCCCGGCCGCCAGCAGGTGCGGGATCGCTTCCCGGGCGAAGCCGGACGCCTCCAGCCAGCGCGCCGCGCGTCCGTGGAGGTCCCGTCGCTCGTCCTCCGTGAGGCGTGAGCGGAGGTAGTCGGCGAAGAGGCCGTGGTACCGGTACCAGCGCCGCTCCTCGTCGAGCGGGATGACGAACAGGTGGTTGCGCTCGGCTCGCCCCAGGAGGGCAGCCGCGTCCGAGCGCCCGGTCAGCTCCGCGCAGAGCTCGGCGCTGAACCGCTCGGCGATCGAGGTCTGCACGAGGAACGCCCGGAGCTCCACGTCGACACGCGCGAGGACCTCGTCGGCGAGGTAGTCGAGGACGTACCGCGGCCTGCCTTCGAAGGCCCCGATCACGCTCGCCGCGGCATCCGTCCTGGCGAGCCCGAGCGAGACCAGCTGCATGGCGGCGACCCACCCCTCGGTGCGGTCCAGGAGTCGCTGGAGCTCGTCCGCCGTGAGCGTCGGGCGGGCACCGGCGAAGTAGGCGGCCCCCTCATCGGCCGTGAAGCGCAGATCCTCGGCGCGCAGCTCGGCGAGGCGGCCGTGCGCGCGCAACCGCGCGAGCCCGAAGGGCGGGTCCTCGCGGCTCAGCAGCACGACGTGGCAGAACGGCGGGGCGCGCTCGATGAGGTACCCGACGAGGGTGTGGATCGCCCGGGCCGTGACGAGGTGGTAGTCATCGAGCACGAGCACCAGGGGTTCGTCTGCGGCGCCGATCGCCTCGAGCAGCGTCGCAGCCGCAAGCTCGGGCGGTGGGGTTGCGCCCGGCCCGAGGAGGTGAGCGCATGCGGCGGCCGCGGCCGGACGCGGCGTGGACAGCGCGGCGGCGAGGTACCGGACGAAGCGGGCGGGATCGTCGTCACCCGCGTCGAGCGAGAGCCAGGCATGGGGGATCTGTCGCGACGCGAGCCACCCGGCGACCGCCACGCTCTTGCCGTAGCCCGGCGGCGCCGCGACCAGGGTCAGGCGGATGCGATCGTCGAGCGCCCGGTCGAGCCAGCCGCTGACGCGGGGGCGCTCGCGGTAGCCGGGCGGGGGCAGCGCCGGATCCAGCTTCGTGATCACGAGCGGCGCTGCGTCGTCCCATCCGGATCCCGCTGGTCCGCGAAGGCTGTGCCGCGTCTGCTGCGCCAGAGGCATCTCGGGTCGAAGCGTGGTCGCGCGCGCACGGAGCGCGCAAGTGCCATCCCACCGTTTCGTCCGGCGAGAGCCCGTGTCTTCCATGCGATGCGGGTCACGGGTTCGAACCCCGTTCGCCGGCGTTGTACGATCGGCCCCGCGATGCTCGACTCGCTCCGCAATCGTGGGCACGTGGGCCACTCCTGAGAACGAGATCGAGCACGACTTCTCGGCGCCGAAGTGGCGGAACAGGCAGACGCGACGGTCTCAAAAACCGTTGAGGGCAACCTCGTGGGGGTTCGATCCCCCCCTTCGGCACCACGCACCGTCACATGAATCGTGGCCAGAAGCCGGAGCCTGGGCGAGCATGGTGGGTTGGTCGATCGCCGGCGATCGGCTGATCCGGGGCGCCACCTGAACGTGCAGCCCGACGGTCAGTCGTCTCCCCTCGGCCACACTGGTCCCGGGCGAGGGGCGAAGATTGCGCGACCCATGACCGCCACGGACACTCGCCGGTCCTGGCAGGGAGTTCATCCTGGAGGGCCGCGCATGCTCCACGGAGTCGTGTCCTCTATCCCAGCAGGTCGGCAACCACCCCGAGCCAGAGCTCGGTCGAGAGCCGCAACGACTCCTGATCGATCCGCTCGTTCGGACCGTGGAACATGCGCATGAAGTCCGCAAAGGGCACACGGTCACTGAAGAGGCCGGCCCCATAAGCCGTCGCTCCGTGGCGCCGGAAGAAACGGGCGTCGGTGGCGCCCATGATCATGAACGGCAGCACGCGGGCCCCGGGCACGAGGCGCTGGATGCCCCGCTGCAGCGCGTCGTACAGGGGCGACTCGGCCGGCGAGGCGCTCGCCGGGTCGGCGATCCGCGTCTCGATCTCGATCGAGTCGGCGAGGTCGCCGAGCGAGCTCCGCAGGATCGCCACGATGTCATCGGGCGTCTGGCCCGGCAGGGTCCGGATGTCGAGGTCGATCTCGGCCCGGTCGGGGATGATGTTCGTCTTCGTGCCGCTCTGTACGCACGTCGGCGAGATCGTGGTGTGCGTCAGGGCGTGCAGGGTGCGAGCCAGGCCGACGTCCGGCGCGGCATCCAGGAAACGCTCCAGGGCAACCGCATCGAGCAGCGGCATGGCAAGCTCTGGCGGCAGGCCGGCCTGCCCGATGAAGCCTCGCCACACGTCGTGGAGCGTGGCAGGCGGCGCGTTGGCGGCAAGGCGCCGGATGACCTCGGCCGCCTTGACCGCTGCGTTGTCGGTCTTGAACGGCATCGATCCGTGGCCGGCCTGACCGCGGACCGTCAGCCTGACCCACTGGATGCCCTTCTCGCCGACCATCACGGGCAGGATCGGACCGGGGTGAGTGCTGGGCAGGGGCAGCCGGAAGCCGCCGGCCTCGGTGACGACGTAGTCGGCCCGAACGGCCGCCGGCGCGTGGTCGAGCAGCCAGTGCGCCCCCCAGGCGCCGCCGCTCTCCTCGTCGGCGACGCCCAGGAAGATGAGGCTGCCCCGCGGCCGGGGCCCATCCGTAGCGACGTGGCGGGTGGCGACAGCCATGGACGCCGTGAGGCTCAGCATGTCGACCGCACCGCGGCCCCAGACCTCGCCATCGACGAGGTCGCCGCCGAACGGGTCGCGCTCCCAGTCAGCCGGGTTGGCCGGCACGACATCGGTGTGGCCCATCAGGAGCAGGGTGGGGGCGGTTGGGTCGGTGCCTTCGAGCCGGGCCGTCAGGCTGGCCCGACCCGGAAGCGGCTCGAAGCGCTGGAGCTGCAGGCCGGCACCGTCGAGGTACGCGGCCAGCAGATCGGCGTTGCGTGCCTCGCCACCGGATTCTGGCGAACCGTCGTTGACGCAGCGGTTGCGGATCAGTCCCTGCAGCAGCTCGGTCACTTCGGCGGTCAGTGCAGGCATCACGTCGTCCTCCTGCCCGCCGTTCTCCGGCGGCAACGGCACGAGCCAGTGGACCCACTCACGGCCCGAGGCCGGACGCCGACCTCGGGTTCCCGGCCCCGGGGGCAAGGCAGGGACGGCTCCGTGGGGGTCAACCGCGCGAGCTGGCGCGGCCGAAGCCCACGATACTCCCGGTTGGAGGGCAAGATCGGTCTGATGATGGCAGGGGTCGCAGCCCTGCCGGTGGCGGACATCGGCCGCCCGGTGGGACAGGGCCGCCAGAAGTCCCATGACGAAGAGGTAACTCGCGTGACCGGCGGCCCGGCCGCAGACTCCGAGGCACGCGAGCCGCCCTCGGCGGAGGAGCCGGGCCCACGCTCGCGCGCCATCGGCCCATGGCCAACCCCTTCGGCCCACGCGGCGTGGCAGGTCGACGCCGACCAGCCACCTCACGGGGAAACCACGCGGTCGCCCGCAGCCGGGCCCCCGCACGCCAGGCGGTCACCATGCACGTTCGCTCCCACGCCCTGCTCACGCTCCTCGCGACGCTCGCCCTGGTCGCGCCACTGGTCCCGGTCCGGTCCGTCGCGGTGGCACAGCTCACGGCTCCACCAGCGGTGGCCATCGCCGGCTGGCCGGCGGGTGGCGCCCCGAACGACCCCTTCTATCGGGACCAGCAGAACCTGGCCACCCTCGGGGTCCCAGCCGCCTGGAAGCAGGCCGGCACCGGAGCCGCGTCGGTCACCGTGGCCGTGCTCGACACCGGCATCGATGCCAGCAATCCCGACTTCGCGGGCCGCCTCGCGGGCGGCTACAACGCCTACACCGGGCAGGCGACGAGCGGGGACGACTACAGCGCGGTCGCCGACGGCAACGGCCACGGCACCGCCACCGCGAGCGAGATCGTGGCCGATGCGGACAACGCCTTCGGCATCGCGGGGATCGCCCCGGGTGTGCGGCTCCTCGCGGTCAAGGTGCTGCACACGGTGGGGGACGGTGACTTCGCCGCCGACGTACTCGGCATCCAGTGGGCGGTCGCACACGGGGCACGCGTGGTGAGCATGTCGTTCGGGGGCCCCATCGACGCGGCCGATGTGCCGCGCCTGCAGACGGCGTTTGCGGCCGCGGCGGAGCAGGGCGTGGTCCTGGTGGCCGCTGCCGGCAACGACGGACGAGAGCAGGCCAACGCGCCCTGCGTCTTCACCGGGGTCATCTGCGTCGGGTCGAGCGATCTCGGTGGCACGCGCGTGAGCCCCTTCTCGACCCGCTCCGACGCGGTGGCGCTGGTGGCTCCCGGCGAGCGCGACCCGGTTGACTGGTTGAACGAGGCGACGGTGCTCATCGACGGGACCAGCGCGGCGACTCCCGAGGTGGCAGCCGCTGCGGCGCTGCTGCTCTCGGCCTACCCGGCGCTCACCCCCGACCAGGTGCGCACCGCGCTGGTGGCAAGTGTCCGCCCGATGGCCGGCACGGGACCGGCGAGTGGCTCGGGAGCCGGGCTCCTCGACGTCCCCGCCGCCCTCGCGCAGGCGGCGACGCTGGTGGGCACCGACGCCGCGCCGTCCGGGGCGTCGGTGCCCATCGCCCCCGCCCTGCCGCCACTCGCGGGGTGGCAGCCGGTGACAGTGCTCACGGAGCCCGAGACCGGGGCCACCGAGGTCGCCCGCGACACCGCGGTGAGCGTCACCGCCCCGGGGGCGCTTCTCGATGTCGGCACGGCCAGCCTCACGCTCAGCGCCGCGAATGGGACCGCAGTGCCGGCGCAGCTCACCGTCGATGCCGCCAGCACGAGCGCCGTGCTGCGGCCGGCGACGCTCCTCGCCCCGAACGAGACCTACACCGCCACCTTCGGCGGCCTGCGCACCGCAGCCGGGCTGCCCGTGGCCCCCCTGCGCTGGTCCTTCACCATCACCGCCGATGCGACCGCACCCACCGTGGCACCGCTCGCCCCGGCGCCCGGGGCGCGGGGCGTGTTGCGCTGGCCCACCCTCACCGCGCGCTTCAGCGAGCCCGTCCTCGACGCGAACCTGAGCACCGTGGGGCTCCGCGACGCCGTGAGCGGCCAGGCGATCCCGGTCTCGGTGGCACTGGCGGGCACCACGCTGGTAATCCGGCCGCGCATCGGGCTCGCCGCCCACCAGCCCTACACGGTGCTCGTGGGCGGCGCCATCCGTGACTTTGCGGGCAATCCGCTCGCCGCCACGAGCTGGTCGTTCCGGACGGGGGCGTAGCGGGTCGGCGGAGCGGTCGCTGTCGCCGACCGCGACTTCAGCAGCGCCTCGATCCCCCCGCGGTAACGGCGGCCCGCCGGCGCGCGGGCGAGCCGCTCGAGGAAGTCGGGGTGATGCTGCCGCGCGAGCGTCCGGTACGCCGCGCGGATCTCCGCGAGCGGCGCCCGCGGGTCCACCTGCAGGATGGCGTAGGGGTCGAGGCTCTCGGCCATCAGCGCGATGATGGCCGGGGCGGCAGCGGGATGATCGAGACGACGGGCGGGGTCAGGGTCCCGCCCGTCGTCTGCAGGATGGGGCTCATCGGCCCCCGAGGAGGGTGCGTCACCGCCGATCCACGTACTCCAGGAGACGCTCCCGGAGCAGCGTGGTGGTGATCAGCGCCAGCGATGCGGCACCCAGCGCACCGAGGAGCAGGAGGATGGTTCCGTTGGGGCCACCGCC
>JAJYDP010000279.1 GCA_021777365.1 Chloroflexota bacterium
CCTGCAGCGCGAACCGATCGCCGTCTCCTGGCTGATCGAGCGCGCGGTCCGCGAGCTGACGGCGGGCGAGGGCGGCGAGATCGGCTGCGACATCGCGCCGGGCCTTCCGCTGGTCGAGGTGGATGCCGCGTGGGTGCTCCACGTGATCAGGAACCTGGTCACGAACGCCCGCCGGCATGGCGCCGGCTCGACCGGAGTGATGATCCGCGCCCGCCATGCGGGGGACAGCGTGATCGTGAGCGTGCAGGACGAGGGTCCCGGCGTCGAGCCCGAGGATCGCCCGCACCTCTTCGAGCCCTTCTACCGGGGCGCCCGCGCACGCACCACCGGAGTCCCGGGATCCGGCATCGGCCTGTACGTGTGCCGGCGCCTCGTCGAGGCCCACGGCGGCGAGATCTGGTTCGACCCCTCCCGGGGCGGCACGTCGATCTCGTTCAGCCTGCCGTTGTGGCACGCGCCCGATGAGCATCGGCCTGCGCGGATTGCCGAGGACGACCCACTCGCGCTCGGCTGACGCGGCGACCGCCCCTGCCATGACGGTTCGGCGCGATCCTTGCCATAATCCGCCGGACAGCCTGCCTGTCTCCCCTTCCGCCAGTCCGCAGCTCGGGGTCCAGATGACGGACGCTCCTCAACCGTGATGCCAGGCGACACACCTGGCGCGGCACGCGCCGACGCGCTGGGCGCGACCGCAGAGACCGGCGCCGCCGCCGAGTACACACCTTCGGCCAGCCAGGCACCCGTCCACGCGCTCGGCAGGCGCAACGAGCGGCTCCTGATGACGCTCGTGGTGATCTACAGCGCGCTGGTCGTGCTGCTCATGTTCCTGCGCGGCATCGAGATCACGCCCGACGTGATGGCGGTCGCCTTCGGCCTGGGTGCCGTCCTCCTGGGTCGGGGCCGGCTCTTCCTGCGGGACTGGCTGCCGTTCGTGGCGCTGTTCCTGGCCTACGAGCTCATGCGCGGTCTGGCCGACAACGTGGGCCTGCCGGTCCACATCACCGACATGGTCACCGCCGAGCGGCTGGTGTCCTTCGGGCAGATCCCGTCGCAGCTCCTGCAGGACGCGTTCCACCCGGCGAGCGGGGTCGACATCGTGGCGGAGCTGGCCACGGTGGTCTACATGCTGCACTTCGCGCTGCCGCTCGTGACCGGCTTCATCCTCTGGGTGTGGCGGCGCGCGCACTACTACGACTTCGTGGCTGCCCTGATCCTGCTGAGCCTGTGGGGCTTCGTGACCTTCGTGTTGATCCCCACGGCCCCGCCGTGGTACGCGGCGCAGGTGGGCGCGCTCAACGGGCCGGACGGGCACGCGGTCATCTCCTACCTCAAGCCCGGCGCCTTCGACACCCTGGCCAACTTCTTCGGGTTCAAGGCCGACTACATCTACACGTACACCTTCTACGACGTGAACCCGAACGGGTTCGCGGCGTGGCCGTCGCTGCACGTGGGCTACCCGTTCCTCTCGTTCCTGGTGCTGCGGCGGGCATTCGGCAAGATCGGCTGGATCGGGTTCGCCTACACCCTGCTGGTTGCCTTCTCGGTCATGTACACCGGCGACCACTGGCTGATCGACTGCATCGGCGGCGTGGCCTACGCGTACGTGTCGTACTACCTGATCGTTCGGGCCCCGGCGGTGCAGCGGCGCCTGGCCCGCCTGCGGGACGACACGCTGGGCGTGGGCAGCATGGGTGGCGTCCGCGAGTGGGTCACCACCTTCCCGTCCACCGTCTCGTGGCCGCGCCTCGTGCTCGGTGCCGTCATCGCGGTGGCGGGCGTGGACGGCGTGCAGACCATGGAGCACGCGAGGGACACGGCAACGTGGCTGTATCTCGTGCCCTGGGCCGTGCTCGTGGTGGGGCTGTGGCTGGTGGCGGTCGCTGTCGTCAGGCGTGGGAGGACCGCGCGGTGATCTGTGCGCGGCGGTGGGCAGTTGCGTGGACCGACGGTCGTGTCGACGGCGCAGCGCCGGTCGACACGTTCGCGCTGGCGCCGCCGGGCGCCGTCGCGAAGCACGCCTCGCCGATGCTGCGAGCCTGATGCCGCGCCCGCGTTAACACCTCCGACTGCTCGTGGCCGCTACGCTCCTCGCTCCCGTGCTCGCCATGGCCGCCCGCCCGCCGACGGAGGTGCACGCGGGCAGCCCGCTGCAGAACGCGCTGGCCGCCCAGCGGGCACTGCAGGCGCAGATCGCCGCGCAGCGCCACCAGGTCGCCGGCTGCAGCAGGATGCCGCGCAGGTCGGCTCGCAGATTGCGGCCACGCAGGGAGCGCTCGACTCGATCAACGTCGACCAGGCCAGCGTGCGTACCAACCTCTCCGACGCGAGCGTCAGTCTTGCCACGACGCGTACCCGCTACCTCCAGCTCGTCACGCAGGTCAACGCACTCGACGCGCAGGTCGCCAACCTCGGGGAGGACCTGGCGGCCGCGCAGCAGGTTCTCTCCGACACCCACGCCACGCTGGCGGCCGACATCGGGCAGGCGTACCTCGCCGCGCAGACGCCGCTCTGGGTGCAAGTGCTGAACGCGCACTCGCTGCTCGACGTGCTCTCGGAGGTGAGCAACTACCTGCAGGCTGGCAGCAATGAGGCCCAGCTGGCGGCAGAGATCGCGCAGCAGGGCGCGTCGATCGGCCAGCTCCTCGCGGCCACCCAGGCGTCGCGCGCAGGGGTCGAGCAGACGCGGCTGGCGGTGGCCGGCGAGCAGACCGCGCTGGCGGCCGAAGCGCGCGCGCTGACGGAGTCGCAGGCCCGCCTGGCCACGCTGGCGGCACGGGCCTCGGCGGAGCGTTCGGCGCAGGCGGCCGCCTATGCGGCCCTGGGACGGGACAAGGCGAAGGCCGCCGCGGTCCTGTCCCAGGAGGAGGCAGCCCTGGGGCGGCTGAAGGACCAGATCAACGCCCTGCTCAACGCCGCCGCGGTTCCCTCCGTGTACAACGGCACCTTCGAATGGCCCATGGCCGGCGTGGTCACCCACGAGTTCGGCTGCACGGGCTTCTCCCTCGAGGCGCCGCTGGGCAACTGCGCGCACTTCCACCTGGGATCGACGTCGCCGCCCCCATTGACACGCCCATCCGGGCCGCCGCCGCCGGCGTGGTGCTCTTCGTCGGACCGAACGCGTACGACCCGCCCGGCGAGCGAGCCTGGATCGTGATCGTCGCCCATTCGCGGCAGCTGGTCACCTGGTACGCGCACCTGGATGACGGCGCCCACGCCCCGCTGGTGGTGAAGGGCCAGACCGTGAGCCAGGGCCAGGTCATCGGCTACGAGGGGAATACCGGCATCAGCACGGGACCGCACCTGCTCTGGATGGTGGAGCTGAACGGGCAGTTCGTGAACCCGCGCCTCTTCGTGTGAGGCGAGCGGGCCGGCTGCGCCGCCGACCTGCCGATTTGCGCCTCTGTACCCTCTCCCCGATGCCGGCCTCGCAGGCGGTGTGCGCATGGAACTGGCACCTGGGGATACCTCCGCCGCGGGACGCGAACACTCGGCCGGTGCGGGCACGGGCACGAGTTGCTCCCGGCTCGTGCCCGGCGGAGTCAGTGGCGACGTCTGACGGGACCGTGTGAGCGGGGACCGAGGACGAGGTTGAGAAGATGGTGAGCCACGGCCCGGGTTCGGCGGGACGGACGGCCAGCCGCACCGCGCGCCCCTTCTCAACGCTTCGTTAGGTCCCGCTCAGCCAGCACTCAGGTCCGTCGGCTGTACTGCGAGCATGCCCGTCGAGCCTCGCCCCATCGTCAGCACGATCGCCCAAGTCCGGTCCGTCGGCGCGCCGGTCTTCGCTGTGGGTCTGGCGATCGCCGGCCTGTCGCTGGTCATCGGGACGCCCGGCGACCAGGTGGCGCTCGGAGCGCTGGCCCTGGCGTTCGCGGCGCTCGCACTCCGGGTGGCGGCGTCATGACCGAGCAGGCGGCGCGTGCCCGCCCCGTCGCGCCGGGCTTCCAAACCGTCCACATCACAGTCCGCGACGGCTACCGCCCCCACACGATCGTGGCACATGCCGGTGTGCCGCTCCGCCTGGTGTTCCACCGCGACGAGGACGCGACGTGTTCGGAGCGGGTGGTCTTCTCTTCGCCGCGCCTCGACCGCCACCTCGACCGCCACCTCGCCCCCCACGGCGCGACCGTGGTCGAGCTGCCGGCGCAGGGCCCGGGCGAGGTCCGCTTCACCTGCGCCATGGGCCGCTACCGCGGCCTCATCCGGCTGAGCGAGGAGCAGGCGGCGCCCGATCCGGCGGGACGCCGCCGCCCGATCCGGCCCGTCGGGGCGATGGCGGCCGTGGTCCTCGTCCTCGTCGCGGCTGGATTGCTGTCCGCTGCCGCCCCGACGCTCGGGGCAGCTCCGCTGCTGGCGGCACTGGCCACCATTGCGCTCGCCGCGTGGCTGGCTGTCGGGCGCCACATGTCCGACTCGCTGCCACAGCCCCACAAACACTGACGAGACCGCACATGCCGTTCGTCATCGACGTCGACCCGGTGGTCCTGCAGCTCGGCGGGGTTTCGATCCGCTGGTACGGGATCATCGTGGCCTTCGCGGCCGGGGCCGGCCTGTGGTACGCAGGGCGGGAAGCCCGGCGCCGGGGCATCGGAGCGACCACCTTCGAGACCGGTGTCTGGTGGGTCGCGATCCCCGCGCTCCTCGGTGCGCGGGCGCTGTACATCCTGCAGCACGGCCTGGGCCAGGTCAGTGCCGATCCGCTGCACTTCCTTATGATCTGGGAGGGCGGGCTCTCCTTCTACGGTGGGGTCGTCGCCGCGGCGATCGCACTGGCGATCTTCGCCCGCCGGCGGAGGCGGTCGCTCGCGCAGCTCGGCGATGTCGCCGCCCCGGCGGCGGCCCTGGGGATGGCGATCGGGCACCTCGGGTGCCTCATCAGCGGCGACTCGTACGGGATCCCGACATCGCTGCCGTGGGCGGTCATCTACCGGAATCCGGGGGCGATGGCGCCGCTCAACGTGCCGCTCCAGCCTACCCAGGTCTACGAGGCGCTGGCGGTCGGCCTCCTGTTCGTCGCCCTCGTGGCCGGGCGCGCGTACCTCGAGCGGCTCGGGCCAGGCGCGACCGCCGGCGCGTACCTCGTCGGGCTCAGCACCATCCGCTTCGCCCTCTTCTTCCTGCGCGACGAGCCGCCGGTCCTCCTCGGGCTCAAGACCGCCCAGTGGATCGGGCTCGGGCTCGGCGCCGTGGGCCTGGCCATCCTCGTTGCGCTCCTCGCGCGGCGACCCGTCGCGACAGCGTCACGCATCCGCCCGGAGGTCTCCTGATCATGACCACCACCCATGCCACCCTCCACGAGGCCCACGACGGCCCGGTCGCGCAGGAGAGCCCCGCCCTCGGGGCGAGCACCAGGGGGCCGGCCGAACCAGCACCCGCCATGCCGCCCGCCCTCGCGGCGGCGCTGCGGATCGACCGGCGCGTCTGGCTCGGCGGCGGTGCGATCGTGGGCGCTGGCGCCTTGCTCGCGGCGGGCGTCCCCGCGTCGACGCTCCTGCTGGTCGGTGCCGTCGGGGGATGCCTCGGGATGCACCTCTTCATGGGCCATGGTGGCCATACCGGCCACGGCGGCGACGGAGTGCCCCACGAGCGCCAGGATGGCCAGCTGAGCGATGGCGGCCACTAGCACGCGGCTGCAGGCGGGCGATGCCGGCACCGTCCGAGCCACGCTCGAGCGGGCCCTGGAGCCCTCCGCTACCGAAGCGTGTCTCGTCTGCGGCGCACGCCTCGACCCGGCTGACGGCATCTGGGTCGGGTGCGGCGGCCTCGTCCTGTGCTTCTGCTCCCCGGACTGCGCGGGGGGCTTCATCTCACACCCCGACCACCACGCGGGCGGCGCCCGCGCCGGCCGGAGCGAAGATCGGTAGCCCCCCTCCCGATCGCTCGCGACGACGACGGCCCGCCTGTCTCTCCCCAGGCGGGCCGTCGCTCCGGTTCTGCGCGAGGTCTCAGTCGGCCATCACGTGGCTCTCAGGTTCGGGGGCGATGCTGCGGCTGGGTCGGCGAAGTGCGCCGCGTCGGCCCATCCGATCCACGTCGGCACACCACGTGCACACAGAGAGACGCCATGACCCACTACCCTGCCGCCTGCCACCCGGCCGCTCCGACGACTGCCGAGCATCCACCCGCCGCGACCACGCCTGCCGTCACGCCGGCCGCACCGGGGGAGACGGAGGCCGACGCGCGCCAGCGCGATCGGCTTGCCGAGTACCGGACGCTCATGCGCAAGTTCTGGTTCGCCGCGATCGTCGCCGTGCCCGTGGTGTTGCTCTCCTACCCGTCCGTCGTGCCTTTCGTGGGCGACGTTTTCCCGCGTGGCAGCGCGCAACTCCGGGCGCTGTGGGCGGGCATGGGCCTGGCTGCGCTGGCGGTGCTCGTCTACTCCGGCAACCAATTCTTCACCGGCGCCTGGGAGGCATTGCGCCACCGCTCCGCCACCATGCATACCCTGATCGCCATTGGCACCGGTGCGGCATGGCTGTATTCGACCGCGGCCCTGCTGCTGCCGACGCTCTTCCCGAACGCGGCGATGGTGGACGTGTACTACGACGTGACGGTCGTCGTCACCGCGCTCGTGGTGCTCGGCATGGCCATGGAAGTCAAGGCCCGCGGGCGCACGTCTGAGGCGATCGAGAAGCTCATCGGCCTGGCGCCCAAGACCGCTCACGTCGTGCGCGACGGTGCGGAGCTCGAGATCC
>JAJYDP010000280.1:0-4781 GCA_021777365.1 Chloroflexota bacterium
CCATCCGGCAGCGTCCGAGCGCGGTGCCGCGGACCTCGACGGCCACGCCGACGAGCGTCTTGCCCAGCGCGCCACGACCGCGACGGCCGGGCTCGGGGCCGCCGAACACCGTCTCGTCGACCTCCACCCGGCCGGACAGCAGGTCCGGACTGGTGCGGCCCATCGCGGTCCGGAAGCGGTGGAGCATCGCCCAGGCGGTCTGCTCGGAGCCAAGGCCGAGGACCCGCTTGAGGCCGAGCGCCGAGGCGCCGTTCTTCTGGCTCGTCATCTGCCAGGCGGCGAGGAACCACGTCGTCAGCGGCGTCCGGGTGCCGTGGAAGATCGTGCCCGCGCTCGCCGACACGAGTCGCGCGCACCCCGCGCACGACCAGCGCCCGTCAGCGGTCCGCCAGCCCCTCGGCGTCCCGCAGCCCGGACAGGCGACGCCGTCGGGCCAGCGCAGCCACTCGAGGTAGTCGAGGCAGGCCGCGTCATCGGGGAACCAGCTCACCAGTTCGGCGAGGGTGCGGGGGTAGTCGATGCCGCCCTGAGGGGCCTCACGAGACACCCAGACATCTTACTGTACCGAAGTGGAGGACCAACCTTAGGAAATAGGAACTCGCTAGACACCCATTTAGGAACGCCATAGACGCCCAGATAGGGAGCGTCAAGAGGACAGCGGCGTGCGCCGACCACCGCCATCCGCGTCCCTTGAAGCGCCGGACTGACGGCCCATACTGCCCTTGCGATCAGCAGCTAGCACGCTGTGACGTCGTGTGAAACTTCACAACCGGCCTCGAGGTCGGGGACCTGCCGAGCGTGGAACGGGCTGGTACCATGTCCTCCGCGCCGACATAGCTCAGCGGTAGAGCAGCTGTTTCGTAAACAGCAGGTCCTCGGTTCAAATCCGAGTGTCGGCTCCAGCGACCGAACGTGAAACCGCCGCTCCGGGAGGGCCCGGGACGGCGGTTTCGGCTTCCGTGCAGTCTGTCGTACGGCTCTTCGGGCGCCGAGCGCGTGCGTCTCGTCGGGTTCGAGGTGCCAGCGAACGTCGCCCTCCCCACACCCGGGCGACACGAGGCGAGTCCCGGCAGGGCGTCAGCGGCCCGGTCCGACCCCGCCCGGTCGGGCCTCGCCCTCCCCGTTCGACGACTCGACGATCTCGCCGGGCGTGTGGTGGATCCCGGTGATCGCGGGGATGGTGCCGAGCCGGCCGCCGAGCACCAGGGCCTCCAGCTGTGGGCTGCGGCTCTCCTGGACGGCCGCGGCGCCGACGGTCAGGGCGTCGCCGGGGCCGAAGACGGCCAGCTGGCCCAACTGGACCGGCCGCCGCTCGACACCAGCGCCCCCGGCGGCTTCTCGATGTGGAGGATCCCGGCGCCGGCCGTCATCCATTGGGTGTCGCCGTTCGTGATGACCCCGCCGCCGCCGTTGGAGTCGTGGTGCTCGAAGATGCCGTCGATCATGTAGGTGACGGTCTCGAAGCCGCGATGCGGGTGCCAGGGGGTCCCCTTCGGTTCGCCGGGCGCGTACTCCACCTCGCCCATCTGGTCCATGTGCACGAACGGGTCCAGCGCGGCGAGGTCCACGCCGGCGAACGCGCGGCGGACCGGGAATCCCTCGCCCTCGAAGCCGGAGGGGGCGCTGGTCACGCTGACCACGGGGCGCTGGCGGGCGGCCAGGGGATCGGGGGACGGGATGCGGGGCAGGGCGGTGATGTCGTCGACGGTGACGGCCGGCATGGGGATCGGTCCTATTCGCCTGGTGAGTCCTGGCGGGTTGCGCCGTCGGTCGTTGTGCGGGGCGCGGCAAGCCGCTCCAGCAGTTCCTGCAGATCGGCCATCGCGTGCTCGTCGAGGCGCGGCGCGACGAACCGCTGGAGCGTCGCGCCGTGGTACGGGAGTGCCCCCTGGAGGGCCTGCAACCCTCGGCGGGTGAGCTGGGAATATGCGCCCCGGCCGTCCGCGGGGCAATGGACGCGCTCGACGAGGCCCTGGGTCTCGAGCCGGTCGACGCGGCGCGTCAGCCCGCTCGGGGTCAGGTGGGAACGCTCGGCGAGCTCACCCATCCGCAGTCGCCTCGCAGGCGCCTCGGCCAGCGGGAGGAGGACCTCGACGGCGTCCGGTCCGAGGACCTGGCAGCTGCCCGGCTCGGGATCGAGGGCATCCCGGAGCGCTGCGCGCGCGGCGGCGATCGCCTGCCACAGGCGCACGACGCGGGGCACCGCGGCCGTCGCCGGGTCACCGGCGGCCCGCTCGGCCGGTAGGCCCAGGGTTGAAGCGTTATTCATTGCGCAATGAACTATTGCACACGCAACAACAGCCGTCAAGCCCGCGTGCTCCCGGAGGCATATCCTCTTGCCGTCCGGCACAGACCGCAGGGAGACGCGCCCATGGGTGTCTCGTTCGGGTACGCGCTCATCAGCTGCGAGCGCCACCCCGCCGTCGACCGCACGGCCGGCGAGCTCTACCGCGACGCGCTGGCACTCGCCCGGCGGGCCGAGGAGCTCGGGCTCGACTCGGTCTGGACCAGCGAACACCACTTCGTCGACACCGAATACCTCCCGTCGCCGCTCGTGATGGCGGCTGCGATGGCCGCAGTCACGAGCCGGATCCGGGTGGGCACGGGCGTCATGCTGGGCCCGCTCCATCACCCGCTCCACGTTGCCGAGGACGCCGCGACGGCCGACCTGATCGCGGACGGCCGGCTCATCCTGGGCCTGGGACTCGGCTGGTCGGGGATCGAGTTCCGGGCGTTCGGCGCGGATCGGACGAAGCGCGCCCGGGCCATGGAGGAGCTGCTGGACGTGCTCGACGGCGCGGCCCGCGACGACCTGCTGCGCCACCACGGCGCGCTGTGGGACCTGCCCGAGGTGGCCGTGCGGCCGAAACCGGCGCGCGGCAGGCTCACGGTCTGGCTGGGCGGCACGGCCGAGCCCGCGATCCGTCGCGCGGCCCGGCGAGCGGACGGCGTCTTCCTCCACACGCCCATCGAGCAGTTCCGTGGCCAGATGGCGGCGATCCGCGACGAGCTCGACCGCGCCGGGCGCGACCCGGCGACCCTCCAGGTGGCCGTGTACCTGACGATCGTGCCCACCCACGACGGGACCGACGGCTGGCACGTGTACGGGGACCTGGTCCGCCTCGCCCAGTGGAAGTACCGCGACCTGCGCGCGGCCTCGACCCGGGTCGGGGAACCGCTCCCGACGGGCGGGCCGCTGCCACCGGACGACGAGGCGGCCATGCGGGGCTGCTACATCGGCGGGTCGCCGGAGGCGATCGCGGAACAGTTGCGCGCATACATCGACGCCGCCGGGGGCAGCCTCCACATCGTGGCGCGCGACTACCTGCCAGGGCTCGACCCGGCGGCCCAGGCCGAGCTGCTGGAGCTGTTCGCGCGGGAGGTGCCGCCGCTGTTCGGCTGATGGCGCCGGGATGGCGGGCCCCGAGGGCAACCGAGGCTCCGCTGAGGGCGCCGGTGCCGGCGATGATCCGGAGGGATGCGCGATGATCGACCTGGGGACCGAGTTCGGGGCACGAGCGGACCGGCGCCTGCGCGAGGAGAAGGTCGCGTGGTTGACCACCGTCCGCCCCGACGGCACGCCCATCCCCGTCCCGGTCTGGTTCCTCTGGGACGGCGAGACGATCCTGATCTACAGCCAGCCACGCACCGGCAAGCTCCGCAACATCGCGGGGAACCCGCGGGCGGCGCTGCACCTGCGCACCGACGAGCACGGCAACGAGGTGGCGGTGCTCACCGGGGACGCGCGGGTCGATCCGGCGGCGCAGCCCCTGGACGCCAACCCGACGTTCGTCGAGAAGTACGCCGAGCTGATCGCGGGGATGAAGACGACCGCCGGCGCCATGGCCGCCGACTATTCGGTGGCCGTCCGCCTGCGTCCGGACCGCATCTCGGGCTTCTGAGCGCGCCATGCCCGCCCGCCACGAGACCGTCGAGGTCGCCGGTCACCACGTCGCCGTCAGCAACCCGGACAAGGTCTTCTTCGACGGCCCCGGCTTCACGAAGCTCGACCTGGTCCGCTACTACCTGGCGGTGGCCGACGGGGCGCTGCGCGGCGTGGCCGGGCGGCCCATGGCGCTCAAGCGGTACGTGAACGGGGCCGGCGGCGAGTTCTTCTTCCAGAAGCGGGCGCCGCGGTCGCGGCCCGGCTGGATCGAGACGGTGGAGCTGGCCTTCCCGTCGGGCAGGACGGCCGACGAGATCGTCGTGCGGGATGCCGCCCAGCTCCTCTGGATCGTCAACCTCGGCTGCATCGACCTGAACCCGCACCCCGTGCGCGCGGACGACCTGGACCACCCCGACGAGCTGCGCGTCGACCTGGACCCGGGGCCGGGCGTTCCGTGGGACGACGTGCGCCGGGTGGCGCTGGTCGTGCGGGACGCGCTCTCCGACCACGGGCTGGCCGGATGGCCCAAGACGTCCGGGTCGCGGGGGATCCACGTCAACGTGCGGATCGAGCGCCGCTGGACGTTCGACGAGGTCCGCCGCGCGGCGCTGGCGCTGGCCAGGGAGGTCGAGCGGCAGGCGCCGGAGATCGCCACCAGCCGCTGGTGGAAGGAAGAGCGCCACGGCGTCTTCATCGACTACAACCAGAATGCGAAGGACCGCACGGTCGCGTCGGCCTACTCCATCCGGCCGACCCCCGATGCCCGCGTCTCCACGCCACTGACGTGGGACGAGGTCCCGGCGGTCGACCCGGCGAAGTTCACGCTGGCGACCGTCCCCGATCGGTTCGCCCGCCTGGGCGATCCCGGGGCGGGGATCGACGAGACGACCGGCTC
>JAJYDP010000280.1:4791-6656 GCA_021777365.1 Chloroflexota bacterium
CTGTCGGCTCGCCAGGAGGCTGCGGGACTCGGCGAGGCGCCCTGGCCGCCGCACTACCCGAAGCCGGCCGACGAGCCGCCGCGGGTGATGCCGTCGCGGCGGCGGATGACCATGCCGCTCGTCGAGATCGCACGGGCGGCGGCGAAGGACGACGCGCTGGCCGGGCTCGCGCGGTGGCGCGACCGGCACCCCGAGGCGTGGCGTCACCTCCAGCCCGAGGACGTGCTGGTGGACGCGATGCGCGGGCGCTACACGACCTGGACCCGCATCCGTGTCAACCTGAAGAACGTGCCGCCGGAACTGCGCCCGGCCCAGGAGCCGCTCGATCCCGACTACAGCCCATGGTGATCGTCGCGGTCTGATCCGCGAAGCAGCTCACCTATGATCCATATCGCAGGGCGTGGTCATCCTGCGCCGACATCCTGCGCCGACTTGTGCGTCACGAACGGTTGATAAGTCCCTGACCCTGGAGCCGGATTCCGCCGCGACGCGCGCCAGGGGTCGGCGGCACATGCGAACTCGAGCGCGGTGAGGGAGGATTAGGACTCCAGCGTCCACAGCGTGCCATCCTGGAGGGCACTGACCTGAACGGAGGCGTGGCGCGAACCGATTGGTTCGTCGCGAGCGATCACGGCATCGAGATCTTCGTTCGTGAGCTCCGGCCGTCCGTCCCTGCCCGGACGTCGCTGCTGCTCGTGCATGGCGGGGGCCCCGGCGGCGTGGCCTCCTTCGATCTGCCGGTGCCCGGCTACTCGCTGGCGGAGGCATTCGCGCGCGTTGGCCACCTCGTGTACGTCATGGACGCGCGGGGCTGGGGAGGCTCGACGCGACCGCCGGCGCTCGAGCAGCCGGCCTCGGCCAACCCGCCGGCCGTCCGCTCCGACGAGGTGGTGCGCGACATCGATGCGGTGGTCCGCGCGGTCAGTGGCGAGGACCGGGCTCGACGCGTCGCGCTGCTCGGGTGGGCGACAGGTGGACACTGGTGCGCGATGTACGCGACGCAGCACCCGGCTGCGGTAAGCCATCTCGTCATGCTGAATAGCCTGTACGGTGTGGACGCGCCCTGGCAGCTGAGCAGGGCCTTCGAGGCTCCGAACCGGCCCGGCGAGTTCGATCCGGGTACCGGCGCGTATGGGTTGCGGACGGCGCCGGGCCTCCTTGCCCGCTGGGACAGCTCGATCCCCACGGCCGACAAGGGCGAGTGGCGCGACCCGCGCGTCGCCGAGGCTTACGTGCGCGAGGCGCTGGCCAGCGATCCCGCCAGCGGCACATACACACCCCCGGCGATGCGCATCCCGAGCGGGTTCCAGCTCGACAGCTACGAGATGTCCCGCGGGCGACGGTTCTGGGAGGCAGGAAACGTTCGCGTGCCGACCCTGGTGGTGCGCGGCGAGCGGGACTTCTGGTCCCGACCCGAAGATCTCGAGGCGCTCGAGCGCGAGCTCGCTGCTGCTCCCAGGGTCCGGACCGTCACCATTCCGGGCGGAACGCACTACCTCTTCAACGACCGGGCCGAGCGCGGACGCGAGCGCTTCGTGGAGGAAGTGGTGGAGTTTCTCGCGCCCGACTGAGTCGCCGGCGCGGCCGGCGACATCCGCATGCCCGTCACCGCCTCGATCGCAACCACGGTCTGGGCGTGCTTCGACGTCGACCTCTCGCGATCGTCCTCCCGTCAGAGCGGGGCAAGCGGGATGTCGAGTGAGGTGGCGGCCTCCGCGAGACGGCGGTCGTAGCTGGCGAGCAGCGGACGCTGCCCGAGACCGCGCAGGAACTCGATGGACGCGAGGTGGAGCGCATCGAGCGTACGGACCGCGATCGGGAAGGGCTCCAGGGCGCGAGCGAGCACCACGGGCGCCAGCTCGAGG
>JAJYDP010000281.1 GCA_021777365.1 Chloroflexota bacterium
TCCGATCTTGTTCTCTTCCGACATCGAACTCGCCCAATTCCAGGTGGGCTCGTCCGAGCGCGAAATGGGCCCCGTACGTCTCCTCTGGCGTTCCCGGTACCTGCTCGAACGAAGCAATCGCCCGGTGCGCATCCTCGATCGCCTGCCGGTAGTCTCCAATCTGGAGGCGGGTGAAGGCGAGGTTGTAGTGGCTGATGCCGGCATAGAAGGGCAGGAGCGCACTCTCCTGCGCTTCGGCGAGGCCGACAAGGATCGGAACGGCCTCCTCCAGACGCAGATCGGTGGTGGTCCCGCGCGTGACCAGGATGCCTCGGGCTATCGCCCTGAGATCGTCCGGAACGTCAGGATCGGCTGCGACCTCCTCCACTGCGGGTTGGTTGTTGTGCACGTCTCCGAGCCACCACAGCCCATGCACCCGGGCGAGCACCACCAGGGCGCGAGTCGTGGCGTCGAGCGCAGCGAGGTCGAACCGGTCGAGCCGCGTGAGCCCCTCCTCGACGCGGCCGGCGTAGATGTCCTCGCGCGCCAGGATCACGGCGATCCGGGCGTCCTCGTCGGTGGCCCTGAGCGACCGGATCAGCACGGCCCCGTCGCCCCACTGGCCCGACCCCAGCACCTTCACCGCGTTCGCCACCAGGACCCGGAGCGCGTCGCTCTCGCAGTCGGCCTTGATGTAGTGGCGGCACGAGGCGAGCCAGTCCGTCAGTTCGGCAGCCTGGGCGACCCGCAGGTGCATCCCCCGCAGTTCGTCCGGTTGCGCGAGCACTGCGAGCCGCCGCTCCAGGAACTCGCGCATCAGCGGGTGGTAGCGACGGCCGCTCGTGAGCGCCGAATGCCTCGACATCAACCCGGCCTGCTGCCCGACCGCCGCCCACGCCTCGACCGTTTCCGTGGACGGGGGCGGGTCGTCGGCCGCGAAGATCGCCGTGGCCAGCTCGACGCGGACATCGTCGAGGATCGCCGTGCACGTCAGGAACCGCTGGACGTCTGGGGTGAGGTCCCCCATCACCTCCTCCGCCAGGTAGTCGTACAGGGGTCCCTCGGCGCCGCTGATCGCATGGACGAACGCGCGGACGTCGCGTTGCGATCGGCCGCGGATCGACGAATGCAGCAGCTGCAGGCTCGCGGCCCATCCCTCGGTCCGCTCCTCCACCTGGCGCAGCACCTCGGTCTCCAGCGGCTGGCGGTAGACATCCCGGAACAGCCGTTCGGTTTCGTCCGCGGAGAAGCGCAGGTCGTCGGCGCCCAGGTGCGGCGCCTCCCCTCGAGCCACGAGGCGGCCGAGCGACAGGCGGGGCGGCCTGCGCGACAGGAGCACGAAGGTCATGCGATCGGGGGCCTCCGCGAGGAGGCGCGTCACGAGCGCCCGGGCCCGCGGGTCCTCGTCGACGACGTGGTAGTCGTCCAGGACCAGCACGGTGGACCGGTCCGAGAGGGCCGCGAGTTCCGCGATCAGCGTGGAGACGATCAGGTCCGTGGCCGGGCGCGTCGCGAGCATGTCGCCGAGGAGCGCGAGCGTGCGGGTCCCGAACGCGGGGATCGCCTCCCGGGCCGCCGCCACGACGTAGTTCAGGAACGAGATCGGATCCCGATCGCCCGTGTCCAGGCGGTACCACAGGCATCGGACCGGTGCCCGTCGTGTGAAGTCGGTGAGCAGCGTCGTCTTCCCGAAGCCCGTCTCGGCGACGACGGTGATGACCCGCCGATGGATGTGGCGTTCGAGCCAGTCCAGCAGGCGATCGCGGGAGAGCGTCGCCTCGCGCAGGGGAGGCGACGTGACCTTGGCTCGGGAGACCGGGTACTGGTCCACGGTGCGCTCGACGGGCAGCGACGCGGTATCCGGGCGGAGCCCCGTGCTCCTCGCGACCGGCATCGGCCAGGGGTGCGGACCGGCCTGCGCGTCGCCCAGGACGTTCGGACGGAGCGCGGCGACCGATCGGGACATCGGTTCGCGAAGGGCGTCTCGATCGGCCATGCGGGCCAGTCTGGGGTCGGATCCTCAGCTGCGGCTTAGCTGCGCGCCCGCCGTCACGCTCGCCTCAGACGCTCACCCTTCGTACTCGAAGTGGATCTTCAGCTGGACGCGGTACTCCTTGATCTGGCCGTCCTCGACGAGCGCGGTCGACTGGACGACCTCCACCATCCGGATGTTCCGGACTGTCCTTGCGGCCGTCGCCACCGCCTGGCGCGCCGCGTCGCTCCATGAACGAGGCGACGTCCCCACCATCTCGCGGACGATCAACACTCCCATGACCTCTCGGCCTCCATGCTCGGCACGGGGAACTCGGCACGCGGATCGAGGCGCAACCGCGCGACGTCCACGGAGAATCGTGGGGGCCGGCTGCAAGAGCCGGCCCCGCTTGGTCGCCTGTCACGCCCCCCGGGGAGCCCGGCTGGGCGGCAGTGGTCAGGCAGTGGTGCCTGCCGTCGCGCGAACCTTGTCGAAGCAGGAACTGCAGTAGACCGGCCGATCGTTGCGCGGAGCGAACGGCACAACCGCCTGCCCCCCGCACATCGCGCAGATCGCGGCGTGGTATTCGCGCGGTCCCCCCGCCGCTCGTGCGTTTCGGGCCGTCTGCCTGCAGCCTGGACACCGCTGTGGGTCGTTCTGGAGCCCCTTCGCGGCGAAGAACGCCTGCTCGCCTGCGGAGAAGACGAACTCCGTCCCGCAGTCGCGACAGGTAAGGGTGCGATCCTGGTACACCTGCTGTGCTGGCCCTCCTCCGGGTGACGCGCGGACGCCATTGACCCGACCACGGCCGATCGTCGTGACAGGTGGGGGCGCGCACCCGGCAGAAGCGACAGCCTGTCGCTCGGAACGGCGCGAATATACGCGCCGTGTCAACAGGGTGGCAACGGGATGCGCTCGTGGAACGCCGCGGGCGTGCGATATCCGCACCATCCGTGCCCGCCGGGCCGGCTCTCAGGCGTAATCGGCCGCGAACCGCTCGGAATCCGCATACGAGACGAACCGGGTCTGCCGCTTCCTGAACCAGAGGCGAACCTCGCCCGTGGGCCCGTTCCGGTGCTTGGCAAGCTTCAGGTTCACGACCTCCCCGTCCGCGTCGGTCTCCTCGGCGCCGCGCTCCTTCTCGCGCCACAGGAACAGCACCAGGTCCGCGTCCTGCTCGATGGACCCCGACTCGCGCAGGTCCGAGAGGCGCGGCTCCTTCGACTCGCGCATCTCCGGCTGGCGGGACAGCTGCGAGAGCGCCACGACCGGGACCTGCAGCTCGCGTGCCAGCGCCTTCAGGCCGCGCGAGATCTCGGACACCTCCTGCACGCGGTTGGCGTCGCGGGAGGTGACGCTCGACTGCATGAGCTGGAGGTAGTCGACGACGACGAGGTCGAGCCCCGCCTCCGCCTGCAGGCGCCGGGCCTTGGTGCGGAGCTCCATGGTGCTGATGTTGGGCGTGTCGTCGATGTAGACGGCCGCCTCCGCGAGCGCGTTCATGGCCGGCGCGAGCCGCGTGAAGTCCATCTCCTCCAGGAAACCGGTCCGGAGCCGCTGCGAGTCGATGTTGGCGACCGAGCTGAGCAGGCGGAGCACCAGCTGTTCCTTGCTCATCTCCAGGCTGAAGATCCCCACCGTCCGCCCGTCACGCACCGCGGCGTGTTCGGCGATGTTGAGCGCGAGGCTGGTCTTGCCGATGGATGGCCGCGCGGCCACGATGACCAGGTCGGACCGCTGGAGCCCGGTGGTGAGCGCGTCCAGGTCGGCGAAGCCGGTACGCACCCCGCTGATCTCGCCCTTGTGCTGGTGGAGGTAGTCGAGCCGGTCGTAGGCGCTGTGGAGGAGCTGGCGAAGGGGGCTGAACCCCACCTGCACGCGCCGCTGGCTGACGCCGAACAGCTCGCTCTCGGCCCGGTCGATGGCCTCGGAGACGTCCGCCGTCTCGTCGTACCCGATCCCCGCGATGCGCCCCGCGGCCGAGATCAGGTTGCGGAGGATGGCCTTCCGCTCGACGATGCGCGCGTAGTAGGCGGCGTTGACCGCGGTGGGGGTCAGGTTGATCAGGCTGGTCAGGTAGGCGGCGCCGCCGACCGACTCGAGCTCGCCCTTGCGCTCGAGCACCTCGGACACCGTGACCACGTCGACCGGCTCCCGGCGCTCGTAGAGCTCGATGGCAGCCGCGTAGATCTCGCCGTGGTGGGCGCGGTAGAAGTCCTCCGGGCGGAGGACGTCTGCCACCTCGATGACCGCGTCGCGGTCGATGAGGAGCGCGCCGAGCACGGACTGCTCGGCTTCGACGGATTGGGGCGGCAGGCGATCGATCGACACGGCGGCTCCGGGACGGTGGGGGGACGGTTGGGTCCACCAGATGGTGCCGCGCCGGGCGGTGCGGTGGAAGAGGCTTGCCCACCGCGGCGGGCGCCGTTCACCTCCGACGGTTGATAAGCCCCGATCCGATGTGGACGGACTGTGGACTGCGGCGTCCCGCCTCGGCACCCGGCCGAGATGACGCCCTCAATCCAGCCGGCGGATGACCCCGATCAGCTTGCCCTGGATGCGCACATCGTCATAGAACTGGGGGGCGTACCGCTCGTTGGCCGGCTGCAGCCGGATCCGTCCGGTCTCCCGGTAGAACTGCTTCAGGGTGACCGCGTTCTCCTCGACCTGGGCGACCACGATGTCCCCGTCCCGTGCGGTCTGCTGCGGGCGGATCACGACGAAATCGCCGTCCTGGATGTGGGCGCCGATCATGGAATCACCGCGCACGCGGAGCACGTACGCGTCCCCGCTGGGGGCCAGCATGTCCGGTACCGCGATGCTCTCACTGGCGTCCTGGTACGCCTCGATCGGGCCACCGGCGGCGATCTCGCCGACGATGGGCAGGTAGTGGGTCGCCTCGAGCGGTACCTGGGGCACGAGCTCCGCGCTGAGGCCGGCGGTGAGCGCGGCACGCGGCGTGAGCCGCAGGGCCCGCGACTGCGTGGCGCCGCGCTCGAGGTAGCCCTCGCGCTCGAGGACTGCCAGGTGGTGGTGGACGGCCGAGGTGGAGGCGAGGTCGACGGCGCGCGCGATCTCCCGGACCGACGGCGGGTACCCACGGGCGCGCAGGGTCGCGGCGATGTACTCGATGATGCGTTGCTTGCGCAGCGCGTCGTGCTTCGTCACGGGCGCCTCCTTGTGCCAGCCACGGTACAGAACACCTGTTCGAATGTCAAGAGGGTCGGCGGTGCGTTGTGGACGGCGGCGGTGCGCCACGGGCAGGCTATACTGCTCGTCCCGATGGCCCGCTCTCGAAACCGGCGCTCCGGCCTGGTGCGCACGCTCAACTACCTGGCGTTCCTGCCGCTGGCGTCGCGCGCCCCCTCGTACGGCCGCCTCGTCGTCGCGCTGCTCAGGGACGGCCGGATTCCGCTGGCGCGCAAGGCGATCCTGGGGCTGGCGGCGGGATACGTGGCCTCGCCGCTGGACCTGATCCCGGAGGCAGTCCCGATCGTGGGCGCCATCGACGACGTCGTGGTGCTCGTCCTCGCCCTCGAGGCGTTCCTCGACGGCCTGCCCGCCGAGATCCTCGACGAGACGCTCTCGGATCTCGACATCGACCGGGAGGCATTCGAGCGCGATCGCGCGCAGGTCCGGCGCCTGATTCCCGGCCCAGTCCGCCGGCTCGCGGCGCGCCTCCCGGGCGCGCTGCGTGCAGCCGGAACCGTCGCCAGGCACGCCGGGATGGACCGGCGGGTTCGCGCCTGGCTCAGCATGGAGGACGCGTGAAGGTCATCCTGACCGGTGACGTCGAGAAGATCGGCAAGAGCGGAGAGCTCAAGGACGTCGCCGAGGGGTTCGCCCGGAACTACCTGATCCCCCGCAAGCTTGCCGTGCCCGCCGCCGGCGGGGCGTATCGGGCGTGGCAGCACGACATCGCGAGCCGCGAGGAGAAGCGCCGCCGCGAGCGCGAGGAGGCCGAAGTCGCCGCCAACCGCATCAACAGCACGACCCTGACGATGGGCGTGAAGGTGGGCGAGGGCGGCAAGCTCTACGGCTCGATCACCGCGAAGGAGATCGCGGATGCCCTTGGCCGGCGCGGGATCGTGGTCGACCGGCACAAGATCGAGCTCGACGAGCCGCTGAAGGCGCTGGGCACGTACAAGGTCGCGGTGAAGGTCTATGCCGGCATGACGCCGGAGGTCACGGTCGTCGTCGAGCCCAAGGGCTGACGCCCGGCCGCGTCCCAACCTCAGAACGCGACGAATCCGGTGGAGATCGCCCAGACCGCGTAGGCGTTGATCGCGATCGACGCCACGGCGGCGGCGATCGCCAGGCGGCTCATGCCGCGCTGGAAGACGAGCGCCAGTGCCACGAACAGCAGCGGCTGGAAGTCCAGGGCGAAGCGGTATCCGAACTGGGTGAACCCGATGTTGCCGTGCGTGACGATCGGGATCAGCGTCAACCCGATGCCGATGGCGGCCCACACCGTGCGCGGATCGCGCGGCCGCGCGCTGGCCAGCCACAGGAAGAGCGGCGTCGTCAGGAACAGAGACAGGCCCCACCACGAGGGCTGCAGCCAGGGCGGGCGGTCCACGAAGTTCCAGCTGCGCAGGAAGATCGCGTAAAGGTGCCGCGGGATGTACGCGATCGAGAGGATCCCCTGCTGGTAGTACGGCTCCTTGAGCACGCCCGGGATGCTCG
>JAJYDP010000282.1 GCA_021777365.1 Chloroflexota bacterium
AAATCTATTGCATTTATTCAGTGCGCCGGCCGCGGGTCCGCCGGCGGCCCCGGCCGCGCCGCCATCTGCAGACGTGCGCGGGCGATCCGGGTCGGCGGCAAAGAGGCGCTCCGCGAACTGCCGGGATGCCCGGGATGCGATGGGCCCGCTCACCTGGTCGAAGAGGTGCCAGAGCGCGGCGCCGCCGGTCCGGACCTCGCGCTTGCGGCCCCGCCTGCCGCCCTCGCGACCGCTCGCCAGCCAGTCGGCGAACTCGCGCTCCAGGGTGGCCCGGACGTCGGCAGCCTCCGGTCCCAGCCCCTCGATCACCCGCTCGACTTCATCGGGGAGGAGCGACCGCGGCGCCGCCGCCTTCGCGGGACGCACGGCCCCGACCAGCCGGCGTGCGAGGCGCCGGGGCCCGCCCAGCGCGAGAAACGCCGCGCCGCCGCCGAGCGCCGCGGCCCGTCCCGGGTTGCGGCGGAGCTTGGCGGGGATATCGACGGCGGAGCGGACGGCGAGCTCCAGCTCGTCCACCTCGGTGGCGAGCTGCTCTCGCGCCCGCGCTACGTCCTGCCGAGCCTGGCGCGTCGCTTCGCCCATTCGCTCTCCAGCCACTCCCTGGTCTCCATGGCCGACTCGTACGTCTCCCTGGGCCACAGCCGGCGGAACCTCGCCGTCGGGTCCACCCCGGCACGCAGCATCGACAGCGGCATCAGCGCGATCCAGGCCAGGAGCCCGACCGCGATCCCGATCGCGACTGCCCCGTGCCAGCTGAACGTGAGGCCCGCCCAGCCCCAGCCGATCAGCGCGCCCGCCACCAGCCCCAGGATCAGCCCGCCGACCCCGCCTCCGGCGCCGCCGACCCGTCCGAGCACGACGAGCAGGATCAGCCCCAGCACCACGGCGCCGATGACGACGCCGACGAGCGGCGCGGCCCAGTGCGGGTCCAGGTCGGGCAACGGACCGGAGCGCAGGCGGGTGCCGACCTGCTCGGCGCCGCGCCGGACGAGG
This sequence comes from Chloroflexota bacterium, assembly GCA_021777365.1. The sequence goes on from JAJYDP010000282.1 coordinate 994, forward strand.
TTGGCGCCCAGCGCCAGCGCCACCAGCGCCCCGACGACGATCCCGGTGATCAGCGGCGTCGTGATCACGCGCCGCGGCGAGCCGACGAGCGCCATCGCGATGGCCACGATCAGCGCGATCGACCCGAGGCCGCCCAGGACCACGCCCCAGCCGATCGAACCGAAGAGCCACTCCCCGAGGAAGAGGGTGCCGCCGATCGCCAGCAGCCACGAGAGGAAGAGGGCCACCGCGACGATCGCCCCCGCCAGGGCGGCGATGACCTTGACCTCCGCGACGATGCCTTCGAGCTCGGCCTTCAGCAGGTCCAGGTGGGCGCGCGCCAGCCCGGTCGCGGCCTCGCGGACCCGGCGGAGCTCCTCGCGAACGCCGGGAGCCTCCGCTGCCGGATCGGCATGCGGCGGCTGGCTGCCGGGGCCGGGCGCTGCGGGTTCCTGCGCGCGTTCGGTGGTCAGCGGACTCTCTCCCTCGGACGAGACGGCGCCCCGGACGGATCCGGCACGGGCGCCGGCGGGTGCGGACACCGGTGCCGACAGGATACCGCGCGGGTGCCAGCGCCAGCCGGTCACCTGACTCCGGGAATCGAAACGCGGGCGGCAGGAAACCCCGCCGCCCGCGTCGTGCGTGGGTCGGTTTCGCTAGAAGTCGCCCATCCCGCCGGGGGGCATGGCCGGGGCGGCCTGCTTCGGCTCGGGCTTGTCCGTGACCATCGCCTCGGTGGTCAGCACCATGGCGGCGATCGAGGCGGCGTTCTCCACCGCCGAGTGCGTGACCTTGGCCGGGTCCACGATGCCGCGGCCGAGCATGTCGTCGTACTGGCCGCTGATCACGTCGTAGCCGAGGTTGGGGTTGCCCTTCTCGACCTGCAGGCGACGCACCGTCTCGAGCACCACCGAGCCGTCCATCCCCGCGTTCCGGGCGATGATCCGCATCGGCTCCTCGAGCGCCCGCCGGACCACCTCGGCGCCGATCTTCGCGTCGCCGTCCAGGCCGAGCCCGTCGATGGCGGCAGCGGCGTTGACCAGGACGACCCCGCCGCCGGGGACGATCCCCTCCTCCACCGCCGCGCGGGTCGCCGAAAGGGCGTCCTCGACCCGGTGCTTCTTCTCCTTGAGTTCGACCTCGGTGCCGGCGCCGACCTTGATGATCGCCACGCCGCCGGAGAGCTTGGCCAGGCGCTCCTGGAGCTTCTCCTTGTCGTAGTCCGAGGTGGTCTCCTCGATCTGCGCCTTGATCTGCTTGATCCGCCCGTCGATCGCCTTCTGGTCGCCGCGCCCCTCGACGATGGTGGTCTCGTCCTTGGTGGCCACCACCCGGCGCGCGCGGCCGAGATCGCCGAGCTGGGCGCCGTCGAGCTTCTTGCCGAGCTCCTCGCTGATCACCTGGCCGCCGGTCAGCACGGCGATGTCGCGCAGCATCTCCTTGCGGCGGTCGCCGAAGCCGGGCGCCTTGACCGCCAGCACGTTCAGGATGCCGCGCAGCTTGTTCACGACCAGCGTCGCGAGGGCCTCGCCGTCGACGTCCTCGGCGACGATCACCAGCTCCTTCTTGCCGGCCTGCAGGACCTTCTCCAGCACCGGCACGATCTCCGCGATGGCGGAGATCTTCTTGTCGGTGATGAGGATGAACGGGTCGTCGAGCGCGGCCTCCATGCGGGTCGTGTCGGTCACGAAGTACCCGGAGATGTACCCGCGGTCGAACTGCATCCCCTCGACGTACTCGGTCTCGAAGGCGAGGGTCTTGGACTCCTCGACGGTGATGACACCGTCCTTCCCGACCTTGTCCATCACCTCGGCGATCAGGTTGCCGATCTCCTCGTCCGCGGCGCTGACGGTGGCCACCTGGGCCACCTCGTCGTGCCCGCGGACCGGCGTCGCGACCTTCTTCACCGCCGCGGCGACGGCGGCTGCGGCCTTCTCGATGCCGATCTTCATCTGCATCGGGTTGGCGCCGGCCGCCACGTTCTTGAGCCCGTCATTGACGATCGCCTGCGCCAGGACCGTCGCCGTGGTGGTGCCGTCACCGGCCACGTCCTCGGTCTTGGTCGCTGCCTCCTTGAGCAGCTGGGCGCCCATGTTCTCGAACGGATCGTCCAGCTCGATGTCGCGGGCGACGGTCACGCCGTCGTGCGTCACGGTGGGGGCCCCGAACTTCTTGTCCAGGGCGACGTTGCGCCCCTTGGGCCCGAGCGTCGTCTTCACGGCGTCCGCCAGGGAGTCGATCCCCTTCTTGAGCGAGCGCCGCGCTTCCTCGTCGTACGCGATGAGCTTTGCCATGGCCTCCTCTGCGACCTCTGTGGTGCCTCTGCGACCTGTGTGGTGACACGGCGGATCGACCGACCGGCGCCGTGGCGGATCCCGGGCTCGCCGCGTGGGGTGATCCCGCGTGGTTAGCACTCTCAGGGTGAGATTGCTAACACATGTCGCGCCGGGCGTCAAGGTGCCCGCCCTCCCCGAGCACCGCCGGCGACGAGCGTCGGCGCGGCCCCGCCGGGCCGACCTGCGCTAGGCTCCGACGCATGGCAACGACCCTCCACCGCGCGGTGATCCTGGCCGTGGGCAGCGAGCTCACCACGGGCGAGACGCGCGACACCAACGGCGGCGACCTGGCCGCCGACCTGAGCCGGCTGGGCGTGCACGTGGTCCGGGTCGAGCTGCTGCCTGACGAGCTCGACGCGGCGGCCACGGCCATCCGGCGGGCGATCGACGATGCCGACCTGGTGGTCTCCACGGGCGGGCTGGGCCCGACCCCCGACGACCTGACACGGGAGGCGGTCGCGGCAGCGCTCCGGCTGAGCCCCGTGGTGGACCCGGACCTCGAGCGCCAGCTGGTGCACCTCTTCGAGCGCCGCGGTGTCCGCATGCCCGAGACGAACCGCAAGCAGGCGTGGCTCGTCCCGGGCGCCGAGGCGCTCCCGAACCCGCACGGGACCGCGCCAGGCTGGTGGCTGGACCACGACGGGACGCTGCTGGTGACCCTGCCCGGCCCGCCCCGTGAACTGTTGCCGATGTGGCGGGAGCGCGTGCTCCCCCGCCTGCGCGCGCGTGGCCTGGGCGCCGAGGTGGCGGTGCGGACGCTGCGGCTGACCGGGATCGGCGAGTCGTACGTCGCCGAGGCGCTTGGCGAGGCGATGCTCCGGGCGGGCAACCCGGTGGTCGCGACCTACGCCCGGCCCGACGCGGTCGACGTCCGGATCACGGCGCGGCCCGAGCCGGGAGAGGACGGCGGCCCGGGCCGGTCCGCCGCGGAGCTCGAGGCGGAGGCCGAGCGCCGAGTCCTGGCGGTCCTGGGGCGCTACGTCTTCGCCCGTGACGACGAGACGTGGCCGGAGGCGCTCGGCCGGCGGCTGGGAAGTCGAAGGGTGGCCACCTGGGAGCGAGGGACCGGCGGACTGCTCGCCGCCACGCTGGCGGGTGCGCCGTGGTTCCTCCACGGCGAGGTGGTGGGCGGTACGGACCGGGCAGACGCGGCCGGCGAGACGGGCCGGGCGAACGCACGGGCGGCCGTGGAGGCACTCCCCGCGGTCACCGGGACCGACGTGGGGCTGGCGGTCGAGGCCAGCCTCCGTGGTGGCGACACACTGGTGGAGATCGCCGTCCGGGTGGACGGGACGATCCACACGGAGCAGCGAACGGTCTTCCTTGCCGGCGAGCAGGGGCGCCGGCGCGCCGCGCTCGCCGCCTGCGCCGTGCTCTGGGAGGCGCTGGCCCCCGATCCCGTCAGCTGATCGAGAGGATCGGGGCCGCCGTCGCCGCCCGGACGCTCATCCGCGCCGCGACGGTCCGGGCCAGGGCGCGCATGGCGTCGGCGGCCGGGCCGCCGTCCCGCTGCGCCACGGCCGGCACGCCCACGTCGCCGCCCTGGCGGACCCGCATGTCCAGCGGGATGCCGCCGAAGTACTCGAGGTCGTTGGAGCTCGCGAACCGCTCGCCGCCGCCGCGGCCGAAGATCTCGGTCGCCTCGCCGCAGTGCGGGCAGACGAACGCGGTCATGTTCTCCACGATCCCCAGGACCGGCACGCTCAGGCGGCGGAACATGGCGAGCGCCTTGGTGACGTCGAGCAGGGAGACGTCCTGCGGCGTCGTCACCAGGACGGCACCGCTGATGGGCACGGCCTGCGCCAGCGTGAGCTGCGCGTCGGAGGTTCCCGGCGGCAGGTCGACGACCAGGTAGTCCAGGTCACCCCACTCCACGTCGCGGAGGAACTGCTGGATCGCGCCGCCCACCAGGGGACCCCGCCAGACGATCGGCTGGCCCTCCGGCACGAAGAACTGGATCGAGATCACCTTCACGCCGTAGCGTTCCAGCGGCACGATCTTGTTGTTGGGGCTGGCGACCGGCTGCCCCTCCACGCCCAGCATGAGCGGGATGTTGGGGCCGGTGATGTCCGCGTCGATCAGTCCGACCGTCGCACCGTCCTGCGCCAGGGCGACCGCCAGGTTGGCAGCCACGGTGCTCTTGCCCACCCCGCCCTTGCCCGAGGCGACGGCGATGATGTTCTTCACGCCGGGGAGCAGCTGCTGCGGCTGCACCGGAGTGGTGCGACGGACGTTGCTGCTCCAGGTCACCGTGACCTCGCGCGCGCCGGCGGCGCGCAGGGCGGCCCGGGCGTTCCGCTCGATCTCATCCTTGAGGGGGCAGGCGGGGGTGGTGAGCTCGATGGTGAAGGACACGTCCCCGCCGTCGGCGATGACGACGTCCTTGACCATGTTGAGTGTCACGATGTCACGCCCGAGTTCCGGCTCCTGCACGGTCCGGAGCACGTCGAGCACCCGGGTGTCGCTGAGTTCGTTCATGCCTGACGATCTGGCCTCGTGGATGGTGTCTGGATGCGCGTGCGGCGCCCCGGCCGCGGGCGCACCCGGCGGCCACCGGAGCGAGGGTCCCGGGGCGAACGGCGTCGGGGTTTCGTGCGCCCCTGGCGCCGGAATCATACGCGCCGCGCCCGGCGGCATCATGCGGCGCGGGCGGGACCGGCCGCCGCGCGACCGGCGCACCATCCGCGCGCCGTGCGGGACGTTCCGAAGAGCGCCCGCGTGCCCCCCGGGAGGTGCGGATTCCGGACAGAAGCGCCACCTGCACTGCGATTCTCGGCTGGATGGCCGCTGCTTGACACGGCTTTCGGCACGTGCCGTATACTCCCGACCCTACTGAAACCCGTCAGGGTTGCAGAACCCCCGCGCACTGTTCGCCTACCCCAACGCGCCCCGGAAGGAGTGGCCAGGTCACGTGCCGGAGATCGACGTTCGTCTCGTCGATGTCACCAAGCGGTTCGGCCCTGACGTCATCGCGGTCGACCGGATCAACCTCGAGGTAAGGGACGGCGAGTTCTTCTCGCTGCTGGGTCCGTCGGGCTGCGGCAAGACCACGACCCTCCGGATGATCGGCGGCTTCGAAGAGCCGACGTCGGGCCTCATCGAGCTGCAGGGCCAGGACGTCACCTGGCTGCCTCCCTATCGCCGGAACGTCAACACGGTCTTCCAGAACTACGCGCTCTTCCCCCACCTCTCGATCTACGAGAACGTCGCCTTCGGGCTGCGGCGGCGCCGGGTCCCGGACCGGGAGATCCGCAACCGC
>JAJYDP010000283.1 GCA_021777365.1 Chloroflexota bacterium
CGGTCGGCAGCGAGGGCCTCCCGCTCGTTCGCGAGTGCCGTCGCTCGAGCGTTGACCGCCTCGAGCGGCGCGATCCGTGCCCCGAGCGCGTGGTCGTCGAGTTCCCAGAGCTCCGCCACGAGCGCGGCCGGGACGTCCGACGCGCCCAGCGACGCGACCAGCTCACTCAGCCAGTCGAACCACCGCCGCCACGGCTCCGCGCTCGGCGCGGCTGTCGAGGGACACGTGCCGAAGACACCCGTCTCATCGCCTGCGGGGAGGCGGAACGGCACGAGGTGGACGGCGCCGGCCAGGTGGAGCCTTCGAACCGCGACGGCCGCCTGTGCACGCGGAACGACGACGTCGACCAGCCGCATCCGCACGAGCATGGTTCAGGGCCCCGCGGTCTCGCCCAGCACGGCCGCGACGATCTGCTCCACCACCCGCTCGAACCGCTGGCAGGCGTCGGCCTCCTGGCGCCCGTCCTGGTCCTCCATCGCCGCCAGCGCCTTCTCGACCCACGCCACCTCGCGGCTGGCCTCGTCCCGGATCTGCTGCCTGCGGGCCGCAATGGCCGCCGCGATGACATCGGGCGCGGCCGCCTCGATCGCCTGGGCCTCCATCCGCGCCTGCTCGAGGCGTCGATCTGCCTCAGCCCGCGCCGCTCGCCGGTCCTCGGCGGCTGCGAGTTCAGCTCGCTCGAGCAGCACCAGGAACGGAGTCTCCACGCGGGTCCCTCTCGCGCACGAGTGATGCGCGACCATCATAGTGATGCGCGACCATCACCTGACGCGTCCACAACGTCGGCGTTGGATACAGCGTGCGCCAGAGTTGCGCGGCCCCAAGGAGGGAGCCGTTCAGCCCGGTTCGGGGCCGAGAGACGCAGATGCCGGCGGTCGCAAAGCCACGGCGAGGCATTCCGAATGGCACGTCGACCCGTCGCGGCGTCTGGAGCCGGTGGTTCACCGGGAGCGCCTTGCTGCCGATGCGCTCCCCGCCCCAATCCTGTCGTCCGAAGGCGGAATACTGTACCCACGCCTGCGGAGGCGCCGTAGTCTTCGAACGCTGGCGAAGACGCTCGGAGAGGACGCGCGGGATGGAAGACCGCTTCGTCGGACGTGGGCAGAGCTCGACGTCCTGACCTCCGAGTTCGAGCGCGCCCGGGCGACCGAGGCGAGGGTGGCGCTCGTGGAGGGGCTCCCCGGCATCGGCAAGTCCGCCCTGGTCCGTCGATTCCTCGCGGCGGCTCCGAGCGCCCTGGTCCTCCACGCCGACTGCGACGAGGGCGAGACCCAGCTCGCCTCGCTCTCCTGTGTTCCTGGCAAGGACGCCGGCCGAGTACGTGCGGCAAAGCCGCACGACTACGGGCGCGGGCAGCTCCGGACGTAGTCGAGCACGTCGCTGAACCTCGCCGTGGCCAGGCCGACGACCGTGTCCGCCGCGCCGTAGTAGAGGTCCAGCCTGTCGGCGGCGGGATCCACCAGGATCCCGGACGGAAACACGACCTGCGGGACGTCGCCCGACCGCTCATACGCCGCCTGCGGCCCGAAGACCCATTCGTCGCTGCGCCGCAGGACCACCGTCGGATCGTCCAGGTCGAGCAGCGCGAGGCCCATCCGGTAGATCGGGCCGCCGGCCGTCGCGTGGACACCATGGTAGAGGATCAGCCAGCCCTCGGATGTCTCGATCGGTGGCGGCCCGAGGCCGATCTTCCCGGCGTCCCACCACGCCCCATCCCGGGCCTCGAGGAGCAGCCGGTGGTCGGCCCAGTGGCGCAGATCCGGCGAGAACGAGATCCACATGTGGGCTCCGCCACGGACCGGCGAGGGGCGATGGATCATGGCCCAGCGGCCGCCGAAGCGACGAGGGAAGAGGGCGGCGTCCTTGTCCTCGGGCGTCATGACGGGTCCGATCCGGTCCACGTCGCGGAAGTCGGGCGTGGTTGCGAGGGCGACGAGGGGTCCCCGGCTGCTGTACGCCGTATAGGCGATGACCCACGTCCCCTCGTCGGCCAGCCAGGTGAGGCGGGGGTCCTCGCAGCCCCAGACTTCCTCCGGCGCGCGCTCCGGCTCTGACCGGAGAAGCGGCCCCGCATCGAATCGCCAGTCCGACACGCCACCCGAGCTGCGGGCGACATGGAGCTGCGAGATCCCGCGCATGTCCTCCACGCGGACGAGCAGCAGCGTCTCCCCGCCCACCCGGGCGGCGCCCGGGTTGAAGACGGCGTTCGCGGGATACGGCACGTCGGCCGCCGTCAGGATGGGGTTGGCCGGGCTGCGGCGGAACAACGGCTCGCGGCCGCTCACCATGAGGCCCTCGCCGGGATGGGGCCCAGGCGGGAGGGACGGCGGCGATCCGCCCGGGAGGCGGGCGGTGCCGGCACCGGGACTGTGGTGGGCGTCGACGTGGGTGTCGACCGCACCAGACCCCTGAGCGCTCGCGTCCGCTCGGCGGCCATGAGCCACATCAGCGTCGACTCCGCGCCCTGGTTCGCGTTCACGCCGTCGGGGGTCAGGCCGTCGTGACAACCTCCCCGCTCGGGATCCGCCACCAGTGCCCCGACGTCGTTGTCGCCGAGGAACCAGGCGTAGGCACGCTCGGCGGCGTCCCGGTATCGCTCACGACCGGTGGTGCGGTAGGCGGCGTCGGCCGCGAGGAGCAGCGATGTCGTCTCGATCGGCTGCTGATCGAAGCGGGCACGGGCACCATCGCGCGGCCACCAGCCATGGCATCCCACCGGCGAGATGCGGCCGTCGGGCAGGGTCTGGACGGCCAGCAGCCAGTCCAGGACCCGGAGCCCGGTCCGGGCGGCATCGGCGTCGCCCAGGTGCGAGCCGGCGACGATCAGCGCCTGCGCCGGCAGCCCGTTCTCGTAGGTCAGCGAGTCCTCCGGCCAGGGCCACTCGCGGACGAACCCCCGCGCCTCGAAGGACCGCCGCAGGCCGGCGGTGAGCCGGCGGTACGCTGCGGGCAGCGCGCTGCCGATGCCCCCGCCCCGCGTCGCTGCGTCGCAACCCAGCATCGACGAGGCGCGCGCGCGGACGGCGCTCAGCTCCAGCGCAGCCGGGAGAGCCCGGGCGAACATCGTGCGGGCCTCCTGGCGCATCGCGGGCTCCCCGGCTCGCCGGATCGTCTCCCCCAGCGCCCACACCGCGCGCCCGTGGGCATCCTCCGACCCGATCTCGTCGACCCACGATCCATCGGCGCGGCGCAGGTTCCTGGCCCGCCACTGGCCCGCGTCGAGCGCGTCGGACAGGAACTGGAAGGAGCGGTGCGCACTGGACGCGACCGCCTCCCAGCCCAGCACGCGGGCCTGGAGCAGGTCGACCACCAGGGCGCGCGCGACGTCATCGGTGCAGTAGCCGTGGGCCGGATCGGGCACGGTGCCGCGGGCATGCTGCAGGACCCCGAATTCGCCCGTGAGCGCCTCCAGGTGCTCGCGGTGCACGGGGTGCACGAGTGGCACGGCCGCGGTCTCAGGCATCGAGCACCCGCGACGGCAGAGCGCGCAGCATCGCGTGCGGGAGGCGACCGGCGACCCGGTCGGCTCCCGCCAGGCGGCCGGATCGGGCGACCCGGTCGAACAGGCTCCGGTAGGCCGCACCCACCTCGGGCCATACCATGTGACGCCCGAAGCGATGCGCCCTGGTACCCATATGCTCACGGCGCAGTGGGTCGGCGAGCAAGGCCGCCAGCGCGGCGGCAAGCGCCGGCGGGGAGGCCGGCGGCACCAGGATCCCGCGCTCGTCCGCCAGCAGCTCGACGGCGTACTCGTACGGGGTCGAGACAACCGCCTTGCCAGCGCCGACCGCGTAGGACAGCGTGCCCGAGACGATCTGCTCGAGGTTCGGGTACGGCGTGACGAACACGTCGGCGGCCTGCAGCCAGCGTCCGAGCTCCGCCTGGGTCACGAAACGGTCCACGAACCGGACGTGGTCCCCCACGCCCAGCTCGGCCGCGCGCGCCACCAGGCCATCCCGGTACGCCTCGCCCTCCCGCCGCAGCAGCTCGGGATGCGTGGCACCCAGGATCACATACAGGGCGTTCGGGATCGCCTCCACCACCGCCGGCATCGCGGCGATGGCGAGCTCGTAGCCCTTGCCCGGCCCGATCAGCCCGAAGCTCAGGATCACGGCGTGGCCGGCGAGGCCAAGCCCCGGTTTCACCAGTTCCGGGTCCACGCGCGGAAGATCCGGCACGCCGTGCGGGATCACGCTGATCTGCATGGGGCTGACGCCGTACACGCGTGTCAGGAGCGTCGCGGCGGCCTGCGACATGACCACCACGCCCTCCACCGCGGCGCAGAGCCCGGCCAGAATGCGGCGCTGCGAAGACGTGGGCGTCCGCCGGACCGTGTGGAGCGTGGCCATCGCCGGCACCGACAGGGCGCGGACGAAGTCGAGTACGTACTCGCCGTCAGCGCCGCCCCAGATGCCGTACTCGTGCTGGATGGAGACCAGCTCGACGCCGTCCCTGGCCAGGGCCCGGGCCGTCTGCCGGTAGTCGGCCACGACGTCGCGGCGGATGCGGTGCCGGACCTCCATCGGATAGACCGTGGGCGCGCCCGGCGGGTGCAGCGCCACGACGCTCGTGGAGCCCGTCGCCCGCGCGAGGTCGTGGGTGAAGGAGGCTATCCCGCAGTGGCGCGGCGGATAGGTGGCCACGATGGCCGTGTGGAGGGTCAACGGGTCGCTCCTCTCGTGCAGACCTCGAGGAGGACGGAACCCGGGGATCCGGCCTGAGGATTCCCGGGGGCCGGCGGTCGCCGGCGGTCACCCTCGCCGGGCCGTCAGTGACCGAGCCAGGCGAGGACGGCGGCCAGCGCCATCCCGGCCAGGGCGAGCGTGAGCAGGTGCCCGGCTGAGCCACGGGCGGTGGGTGGCGCCACCAGCGTCAGGCCACCGAGCGTGTTGGGAAGGGCGCAGTCGCGCAGGACGTTGGGGCGGACTTGCGCCGCCCCAACCGCCGGTGCAGGCACCGCGGGGCTACGCCCGGCGGATCTGCGTGGCTCGGGGTCCCTTGGGGTTGGCCTCGATCTCGAAGGTGACCTTCTCACCGCCGGCCAGCTCGTCGAAGACGAGGGTCGGCGTCAGGCCATCGCGATGGAAGAAGTACTGCTTGCCGTCGTCGCCGGCGATGAAGCCGAAGCCACGCTCGGCGATCACCCTGGCAATGCTGCCGGTGCTCACTGGACGAAACCCTATCTCTTCCCGAACGAAGTGGCAGACGCACGGCCCGTTCGAGAAGGGGGCGACCACGCGGAGCGCCGCCGACAGTGCCGGGGGCTCACCCACGGTACTCCTTCCCGGGAGATCCGGCAATGCGCGGCGGCGCGCCGGCGCGTCCTGTGAACGGCGCGTCCCGAACCCTTCCCGCCCGGCTTCGAACCCTACCCCGGCTGCTGGATGCCGATGCGGTTGCCCTCGGTGTCCACGACGAAGGCGATCCAGCCGATCATCTCGCCCATGAACTCCTTGGGCTGGAGGACCCGACCGCCTGCCTCCTGTACGCGGGCGAGCATGCCGTCGATGTCGCCGTTCGCCCCCAGGTAGACCGTCGTGCCGGCGGTGGTGGTCGGCGCGATCCCGGTCGAGAGCGCGAGATCCGCGCTGGGCGCCTCGCCCATGATCACCGCGACGTACCCTCCATCCCGGGCGGGGAACCGACGGGCACCCCCAGGACGTGGGCGTAGAACGCCGTTGCGCGCTCGAGATCGACGACGGGGATGTCGGCCCAGACGATCACGGACATGGTGGGCTCCTGCGCGGGTGGATGATCGCGCCACCGTGGCCCACGGAGGCCCGCCGCGTCAAGCGGTTCCGGCCGCCCTGTGAACGGCCGCTCGGGACGCCCGACCCGGCGCGCATTCCTCGAGAACGGTTCGGGCCGATGCGGCGTCGCCAGGATGCCGCGCGAGGACCCGCACGATTGGCAGGTCGAGGCCCGTGGACAGCCGCTCCACCTGGCCGCGCACGCCGCCGGGCCCACCCCACGCGCCGACGGCCGACAGGAACGCGGGATCCCAGTCGGTGCCGGGCACCTCGACGCGCCGCAGCTCGTCCGCGAAGCCCATGCGCTCGAAGTGCCGGCGGTACGCCGGTGGGGCGAAAGCGTAGCGGCGCACAGCGGCGCCGAGCGTCGCGCGGGCGACCCCAGGGTCGGGATCGACCGCGGTCCGGATGTACTCGACCAGCGACGGCACGGGCCGGCCCGCGGTCCCGGCGGCTGCTGCGAGACGCTCGCGAGACCAGGCGACCTGCGCCGCGGTGCACCAGTTCAGCGCCACGCCGTCGGCGAGCTCGCCGGCCACGCGCAACACCAGCGGACCGAGCGCCGCGAGGAAGAGGGGCAGCTCCGGCGGCAGGAGGTCTCGGAGGTCCGCCAGGTAGCGGCGCATCCCGTCCGCCGCATGCTCCATCCGGCCGCTGCCGACCGCGAGAGTGAACCGGCCCTCCGTTCCCTCCCAGGCGCGGCGTGCGTGCTCCGCGTAGAACGCGGGCTCCCGGCCGGAGGCCGGCACCGCGGAGATCCCGACCGGAAGGCCGCTCGCGCGGTGCCAGCGCAGGCAGCGGTCGAAGGCG
>JAJYDP010000284.1 GCA_021777365.1 Chloroflexota bacterium
CCCTTCGACACGCAGCTCGACGACGCCCCGGTGCTCGACGCGAACCTGCAGGTCCAGCAGCAGTTGGGCCAGGTGAAGTTCGCGCCGGCCGGGAGCCCGGCGGTGCGCGAGTTCCTCCTGCAGCGCCAGCCGCTGCTCGGCTTGCACGGCCACATCCACGAGTCGGCGGGCATCCGGCGGTTGGGCCGCACGATCGCCATCAACCCGGGGAGCGATTACGCGACCGGTGCGTTGAACGGGGCGCTGGTGACCCTCGAGCGCGACAAGGTCGCGGCCCACCAGCTCGTCCGCGGGTAGCGAGGGAGGAGGGAGCGCAGGTGGGAGGGAGCCACGGGGCCGGCCGACCCGGTGAGGCCCTCCTCGCCGTGGATGTCGGGACGTCGGGGGCGCGAGCTTCCGCGTTCGATCTCGACGGGCATCGCCTGCTCGAGGTGCGCCGCTCCTATCCGATCGTCTCGCCGCAGCCGGGGTGGGCGGAGCAGGACGCGCGCCTGTGGCACGCTGCCGCCCTGTCCGTCCTGGGCGGGGCCATCCGTGCCCTCGGGCCCGATGTCCGGGTGCTGGGCATCAGCCTCACCGGCCAGTGTCCGTCGGTCGTGCCAACCGACGCCGCCGGGACACCGCTCGGACCCGGGCTCATGTACCGCGACAACCGGGCGTGGGCCGAAGCCAGCGAGTTTCGGGCGCGCTTCGGCGACGCCGCGATCCACCGGCGCACCGGGCACCTCCCGGCGGCCTTTCACATCGGCCCCAAGGTGCTCTGGCTGCGCCGTCACCGCCCGGACCTCTTCGCCCGGACGGCGCGTCTGCTCCAGCCACGGGACCTGGCCGTCCTGGCCCTGACCGGCGAACAGGCGACCGACGGGACGCATGCGGCGGCGACCCTGTTGTTCGACCTACGCGCGCGACGGTGGGACCCGTCGCTCTTTGCCGCCTTCGACCTGGACCCGGACCTCGTCCCGCCGGTGCGCGAGTCGTCCAGCGTGGTCGGCGAGTTGCGCCCGTCGCTGGTACGTCGCTTCGGACTCCCTCGGACCGTTCCCGTGGTCCTCGGCGGCGCCGACAGCCAGGCCTGCGCGCTCGGCGCGGGAGTCGTGGGACCCGGCCCGGTCAGCGAGATGGCCGGCTCATCCACCTGCCTCAACGCGGCCGTCCCGGAGCCGCTCGACGAGCTCCTGGTGACGCACTACACCCACGTCGTGCCTGGCCCGTTCACCACCGAGACGGGCATCAACACGACCGGGGCCGCCGTCGACTGGCTGGCTGGCCTGCTCTACGGCGGACGCATCGGCCGCCCGCACGGCGCCGACTACGTGCGCCTCGATACCGAGGCGTCAGCCGTCGAGCCCGGCGCGGATGGCGTGCTCGCACTGCCGGTCCTGGGCGACGGCGAGCGGACCGATCCCGACCTGCGCGCCACGTTCACCGGGCTCTCGCAACGCCACGGTCGCGCGGTCCTGGCCCGGGCGATGCTGGAGGGCACCGCGTTCGCCATGCGTCGGCAGCTCGACCTGCTGCGACGGGCCGGAGCGCCCGTGGACGAGCTCCGCGTCTCGGGGGGCGATACCCGTCTCGCCACCTGGAATCGCATCAAGGCGGACGTCCTCGGCGTGCCCGTCGTTCGGGTGCCGGGGGACGCAACGAGCACCGGCGTGGCGATGCTGGCGGGCCTCGGGGCCGGCGTGTACCGGGAGCTCGACGAAGCGATTGAGCGCTGTGTGCATCTCGAGGATCGAATCGAGCCCGACGAACGGACGCGTGAGCGGTACGCGCCGGCGTACGCGGCGCACTGCGCCCTCGCGGACTCGGCGGTCACGCGGTCCCGGGTGCGGCGGTCGCTGCACGAGGAGGCGTGAGATGCAGCTTGAATTGGGGATCAACACCTGCTTCGCCGTCAAGCGCTGGCCGCGGCCAGACGACTGGGCGCCTATCGTCCGAGAGCGCCTCGGCCTCACACTGGTCGAGCACTCGTTCGACCTCGTCGAACCCGCTGACGAGGCCCACCTCGCCGGCGCAGCCGCCTCGGTCGTTGACGCCACCCGGCGGCACGGGATCCGCGTGCACTCGACGTTCACCGGCCTCGCCGCCTACTCGGCCAACCTGCTGCTGCACCCTGAGCCCGCGGCCAGAGCGGCCGCGCTGGGCTGGTTCCGGCGAGCGATCGCCTTCACCGCAGCCGTGGGCGGGACGGCGACGGGCGGGCACGTGGGCGCGTTCTCCGTCAGCGAGTGGCGTGACCCGGGGTTCAGGCAGGAGCGCTGGGATGGCCTGAAGGCGGCGCTGCGGGACCTGTCGCATGCGGCGGCCGAGGCCGGACTGGAGTACCTGCTGGTGGAGAACCTCGCCGCCGCCCGCGAGCCATCGACCAGGGCCATGGTGCGCGAACTCCTTTCCCCTGCCGAGAGCGGCCACGCGGCGGTGGGGCTCTGTCTCGACGTGGGGCACATGTGCGTCCCGGGGACGAGCGGCCCGGAGCGCGACCCGTACGTCTGGCTGCGCGAGCTCGGTCCGAGCGCCCCGGAAGTCCAGCTCCAGCAGTCGGATGCGGGCGGAGACCACCATTGGCCCTTCACCCCCGAGCGCAATCGCCAGGGACGAATCAACGCCGACCGCGTGATCGATGCGCTCGGCGAGAGTGGCACCCAGGCATGCACCCTGATCCTCGAAGTGATCCCGGCGTTCGAGCAGGATGATGACGCGGTGATCGACGACCTCGCCCGATCGGTCGACTACTGGCGCGAGGCGCTGGGCCGGCACGGTGCCGAGGCGGCGAACCGAGCATGAGGGCGACATCGGTCAAGTCCCGACTCGTGGCTCACCCTCCGCGTCCGGCGCCGGCCCAGCGGCCGGCGCCGGCGTACAGCGCAGCACACGGCGCGCCGCCCGTGGTCTCGGTTGGTGGGTTGGTGCGGTTGGGATGATCATTGCGGTCGCGCAGAGCCCCGAACCTTGCCCAGCGGGGGCCCTTTGTCCAGCGTCGGGGCCATGACGCGACGGGCGGTGCGCTATCTCAACCCGGATGGCGGCCTGGCATCGGTCACGAGCGGGGCCCGCCGCGGGCCAGTTCAGATGACGGTGGGGCCGCTTGACGTGATCATTCCCACGGACGCCCTGCGGGCCGGGGGCACGGGCCGGGTCCTCGGGTTCACGCTGAAGGCACCCTCGACCCTCGGCACGTTCCTGCGCAGCTTCCGCTGGGGCCATGTCCGGCAGCTCGACCGGGTCAGCCGGGAACTGCTCGCCCGAGCCTGGGCGGCGGGCGCCGGACCCGGTGCCGAGCCCCTCACCATCGATCTCGACTCCACGATCTGCGAGACCTACGGCCTCGCCAAGGAGGGTGCCCGTCATCACGGCTACACCGGGGTGCGCGGCTACCACCCCCTCCTCGCGGTGGCCGCCGGAACCGGCGAGGTGCTCATGGCGCGCCTGCGCGAGGGCCACGCCAACACCGTGCGGGGGGCCGCCCACTTCCTGCGCGAGACGATCGGGCGGGTGCGGCAGGCCGGCGCCAGGGGGCCACTCACCCTGCGGGCCGACTCGGGCTTCTATGCCTCCGAGGTCGTCGCGGTCTGCCGCACGCTGGACGTCCGCTTCAGCATCACGGTGCGCCTGAGCCCGGCGCTGCACCGCCGCATCGAGGCGATCCCCGAGGAGGCCTGGACCCCCATCCCGTACTGGCTCGACGGCGGCGCCGACGTGGCTGAGACGACCTACACCCCGTTCGCCGACCAGCCGGACGCGAAGCCCGTGCGCCTCATCGTGCGGCGGGTGAAGCCCACCCCGGGCAGCCAGCTGGCGCTCCTCACGCTCTACGACGTCCATGCCTTCATCACCGACCGTGAGGGCGACACGCTCACCCTCGAGGCCGACCACCGGCGCCATGCCGAGATCGAGAACGCCATCCGGGACCTGAAGTACGGCGTGGGCTTGAACCACCTGCCCTCGGGTCGGTTCGCCGCCAACGGGGCCTGGCTGGCGGTCCAGGTGCTGGCCCATAACCTGGCGCGCTGGACCGCCCGCATCGGGCTCAACGCCGGCATCGTCACCACCAGGACCCTGCGTCGCCGGCTCTTCAACCTGGCTGGGCGGCTCACCCGCTCGGCCCGTCGCCTCACCCTGCACCTGCCGGCGCGCTGGCCCTGGGCGACGAGCTTCACGGCCGCTCTCGCGCGCATGCGGGCGATCCCGCTCCGGGCCTGAGGGAACCTCCGACCCGCTCGGCCGCTCGGGGACCCGGCGGGAGCCTGCCCCTCGCGGCGTCGGGCACGTTCGGGCAGTCCGGATTGGGCGTCCCGACGCCGCTGCGAGGGCCGCCAACGTGCCAGCCGGTGGTCGCCCGCCGTCGATCAGTCGGCCAGACGCCCGTTTCGGCCCTCAACCAACCCGGTCAGCCGGAGGTTCGGTGGATTCGGGAGTACTCGTAGCGCGCGGTCTGCCCGGCGCCGACTTGGGCCGCCGCGAGCCGGCCGTCGGCGACGAGGTGATCGACAGCGCGTCCGATCAGCCAGTCCTGCCATTGCCTGGGCGCGACGCCGAGGGCGGCGAAGAGGTCCGAGCGGGTAGCGCGGGTCCTGGTCGTGGCGACGCGCTCGCGGACGATGTCGAGGAGCCGCTCCGCGAGTCCGCCCGACGGGGGCGCGATGGGGGAGGGCACGTGCAGTGGAGCGGCGCCGTAGCGAGGCTGCCAGCCCCGATCGGGCACGAACAGGGTCCGCGTCGCGTGCCAGGTCACGGCGACGCTCGCGGTGCCGCCCATGCGCTGCTTGGCCACGATGAGCTGGGTCGGCGCCCCGCCGGCCTCGAGCTCGGCGCGCTTCGACGCCTCGAGGAAGTACGAGGGCCGGTGGAGGAACAGCACGACATCGCCGTCCTGTTCGAGGGAGCCCGACGCGCGCAGGTCCGAGAGGACCGGGGTGTGGTCCTCACGGCGGGCCACGTCCCGGTTCATCTGGGCCAGAGCGAGGACCGGCACCTCCAGCTGCATCGCCAGCGATTTGAGTGCCCCCGAGACGTGGGTGAGCGTCTCCAGCAAGCTGCTCGTCTTCGGTGCCGTGAGCAGATGTACGTGGTCGACCACGAGGAGCGCCGGCCGGCCGTGGGCGGCGGCGTGGCGCTCAACGGCATCGCGGAGCGCCTCGACGGTGCGCGGCAGGTCGTCGCGCACCTGGATGGGCAGTGCGGCGATCCGCCGCACTGCCCCGACCGCGCGAGGGAGATCCCGCGCGCTCCACCCGCGCGGCGGGTGGTAGCCGTCCTGCACGTCGGCCACCTGCGCCGCCATGCGCAGGTACACTTCCCGGCCGCTCATCTCGTAGCTCGCCATGAGGATCGCGCCGAAGCGGTCGGGGTGCTGCTCGACGATCGTCGCGGCGCCGAGGGCGATCTGGCTGCCCAGGGCGCTCTTGCCCATGCCGGGCGGCGGCGGACGTGCGGGGCGCTCGCCAGCAGACGGCCGCGTTGAGCACGAGATGAGACTCGATCCCAGTTCGGTGACATCGCCATCAGATTTCACTGCCCACCGGAAGGCTCGAATCTCGCCTCTTGACGACAGCGTGCACGCTTCCGAGACTCCTGCGTTTCTCCCAACAGGGGCTCGTTCCGGACCGACGGCGTCCGGCGAAGGAGCGTTCAGGATGGAAGCACTGCAGACAATCCGGCGTCCGGCGTGGCGGCGGTTCGGGCCCGCTGAAGAACTCCCCATGGTTCTCCGCGACCTTTGGGCGCGGGAGATCGAGCCCGACGTCGCGGTGGCGGCGACCCCGGTGGGTATGGTGGTCGTGGTGGTCGCGCCGAGCGGGGCATTCACCGTCGGCCTCCTGCCGCCATCCCCGGCAGAGGTGAGCCTGGACGAGCTGCGCCGGCTCCTCGAGCCCTACCGGGAGCGGATCGCGGGAGCCACGTCGGACTGCTGACGGGTCGACGTTCGCCTGCCGTCGCGCAGCTTCCCGCAGCACCGGGATCCGACGCCGTGCGCCTCGCTCGTGCGGGGTCTGGGGGCCCCGTGTCGGTGGTGCGGAGCTGGTGCAGGGGCCGCCGGACACGGCACCCGTCAATCGGGTCTCTCGGCTACGCGCCGGGGTCCCCCGGCCCATCGGGCCCGTCCTCGTCCCCACGGCTGCGGCGGCGCGCCTCGCGGCGAATGAGCAGGTCGAGCAGCTCGTCGGTCTCGCTGCGCGCGCGCCGGGGCGGCGTCGGTGGCGCGGTAGGTCGGCGCGTGGCGGCGGCCCCCTGGGTGAGCGCCAGGAAGAGCGTGCCCCCCGTCAGCAGCACGTACAGTCCCGGCGGGATATGGAGGCCGACGAGGCCGAGTCCCACCCAGGCGATCCCCGCCAGGCCGCCGATCAGCACGAGTGCGACGAGGATCCCCATGACCCAGCGCGTGATGGCCCGACCGAGCGCACCCATCGCTCAGGACCTCGGGCGTCGGAACCGGATCGTCACGCTCGAGATCACGTCGTGCTCGTTCCCGATGCCCGGGAGCTCCGGCACATCGTCGAGGTCGAGCACGGCCAGGCGGATGCGCCGCTCGTCGGGACGCAGG
>JAJYDP010000285.1 GCA_021777365.1 Chloroflexota bacterium
GCCAGGTTCACGCCGGCGGCAGCGATCCCCCCGAGGGTGGAGACGACGGCCACCGCCGGGACCACGTCGAGCCCGGCCAGCACGCCGGGGACCAGGGCCGCGGCGAGCAGCGAGGGCAGCAGCACGGCCGCGCCCCCATGCCGGTGGGCGACGCGGCGTGCCAGCACGTAGCCGGCCACGAGGCCGATCGCCTGCCCGCCGCCGATGAGGCCCACCCAGGCGTTGGAGGCGTGGAGCTCGTGGACGTAGTAGAGCGGCAGCAGTGGCGTGACGAGGCCCACGGCGGCCGAGTAGACGAAGGCGCGGGCCTCGTAGGCCAGGAAGCCCACGTGGCCCCGGGCCTCCCGGCCAAGCACCCGCGGGCCGGGCAGGCTCCGGACGGCACCACGGCCGGCGACCGGCGCCTGGTCGGCGATGACGATGCGCCGGGTCAGCGCGAAGCTGACGACGCCGGCGAGCGTGAAGCCGACCAGCAGCCACTCGAAGTTGGCCGGGAAGCGCAGCACGCCGAGCAGGCCGCCCGCGGCGGCCACGCTCAACGCCGTGGCGATGCCCATGAGGGCCCAGCGCCGGCCCAGCAGGTCGTACCGGCCCCGCGGGCCGGCGGCCGCATCCATGATGATGGGGAAGGCCACCAGCGCCGCCGTCGACGGCAGCGCGGCGAGCGTCCACACCGCGAGCATGGCGGGCAGCGCGGCGCCGGGCGGGGCCAGTGCGGCCACCAGGGCCATCGCGGCGTAGCTCGCCCAGCCCAGCAGCCGCAGGCGGCTGTACCAGGGGACGATGTTGCGCCGCCGCCCGAGCCAGCGTCCCAGGGGGATGGCGAAGCAGACCGCGGAGAGGGCCGGGAGCGTGGTGAGCAGGCCCACCTGGGCGCCCGACGCGCCCAGCCGCACGAAGAAGACGGGCAGGAACGTCCCCGCCGCGCTCAGCACGCCGACGAAGATCGAGTCGACCTGGATCAGCGCGAAGTTGCGCGCCTCGACCGAGAGCGGGACGGCCGGTGCCCGCACGCCTGGCAGGTCGGTCACGGCCGCCTCCGCGCGCCGGTCCCCGGCTTCCGTCACGCGGCCGACACGACCTCCGCGGGCTCGAGCGCGGCCAGCCCACCGGAGGCGGCGAGCAGGACCGCGGCGCCGAGCATGCCCACGCCCAGCCCGAGCACCGGCGACAGGAAGCCCACGACGGGCGGGTACACGAGCCCGCCGACGCCGCCGGCTGTCACCATGACGCCGCTCACGCTCGCGGACCGGGCCGGGTGGCGCCCGCTCGCGAGCGACATGATCGACGGGTAGACGGGGCCGTACGCGAGGCCGATGACGGCGAACAGGACCACCGTGCCCGGCCAGCCCGGCACGAGGACGGCGAGGAGCATCCCTGCGGCGCCTGCGAGGGCGCACACGGCGATGACCGAACCCAGGTCGAACCGGTGCACGACGCGCGCGGCAAGGATCCGGCCCGTCGCCAGCCCGGTCCAGAACATCGTGAGCGCCACGGCGGCGACACTGCCGTGGGACGGCGACAGGAAGCGCACCACCCATCCGGTCACGGCCGCCTCCGACCCGACATAGCAGGCGATCGCGAGCGCCGCACCCGCCAGCGCCACGGAGAGCCGGAACCCTCGAGCGGCGGCCGAGCGGGGCCGAGGGACCGATCGCGCGGCACCCGGCGCGGGCGCTGGGGCCGCCCGAGGCGCGGGGGCGAGCGCGAGCATGCCCGCGAGGAGCCATCCGGCAAGACCACTCGCCAGCAGCACGCCCTGCCAGGCCGTCCCGGTCGCCACGAGCCAGGCCACCACGACGGGTCCGGACAGCGCGCCGAGCGCGTAGAAGACGTGCAGCCGACTGAGCGCGTTGCTTCGTGCCGCAGGGTACGCATCGATGATCAGGCTGTTGGCGCAGACCATGAGGGCGCCGGTGCCGAACCCCTGGATCGCGGCGCCCAGGATGAAGAAGGACCACGCCGGCGCCATGCCCTGCGCGATCGTCGCGGCTCCCGCCAGCAGCCACGCCGCGGGGAAGGCACGCCCGCGCCCCAGCCGTCCCACGAGCGGCCCGCCGACGACGGATCCGGCGATGTAGCAGGCCGAGTTGACGAAGTACACACCGCCGATCCCGCTGTCGGACACCGCGAAGCGGCGCTCCACCAGCAGGATCACGGTCGGGACGATGACCGCCGTCCAGCCCAGCAGGAACATCGTGGCGTGCGCGAGGTGGGTCGAACGGTGCGTGGGCAGGCTCATGCTCGGGGCATGATGGGGCCTGGGAGCACGGCCGTGGGCGCGGGCCCGCACCCCGCTGCCGATCGCCGGTGGCGCGCCGGTACTTCCGCCGGGCTTGACCGGTCGCCGTGGGTCGAGAAGCTGGGACCCATGCGCCGAACCCGCCCGTTCCTGGCCGCGACCCTCACCGGCGCGCTCCTCGTCGCGCTCACGGGCTGCGGCGGTGGCGCGGCGTCCGTACGGGTGGGGCCGGCCACGCCCGGCCCGGCGGGCAGCCCGGCCGCGTCGTCGGCGGGCACCGCGGCCCCCGGCAGCGCGGCGTCCACGTGCTCGATCCCCGGTGCGAGCGGCCCTGGTCCGGCCCCGGCCGATCTTCTCCATCCAGCGGGAACCTGGTTCGGGATGGCGATCGACTGGTCATCCGACAGTGTCGCGACGGTCTCGGCGCGACTGGGCGCGGGCCACACCCCGGCCGCCTGGGTGAACTTCGTCACCTTCCCGATCCCGAGGGCCGACCGAGGCAACCTCGACGCCTTCTACGCGCAGGTGCGATCCGCCGGTGGCATCGCGGTGCTGACACTGCAGCCGAACGGCGGACTCGGCACCGTGACCCCGGCGGCCGCGATGGACCTCGCGCGGTTGCTGGCCGGGTACCGGGCCTGCGGTGTCTCGACGATCGTCCGCTTCGCGCACGAGATGAACGGCTCCTGGTACCCCTGGGGGCAGGATCCGGTCGCCTACGTCGCGGCCTTTCGCACGGTCGCGGCGGCGGTCCACCGGGCAGCGCCGGGGAACGCCATGCTCTGGGCCCCGAACAGCGGGGACGGCTATCCGTTCACCGGCGGCCAGTACGGAGCCAGGCCGGGCACGTCAGCCTTCGCCGCCCTCGACACGGATCACGACGGCCGGCTGACGGGCAGCGATGACCCGTACGCGCCCTACTGGCCGGGCGCTGCCGCGGTCGACTGGGTGGGCATGTCGCTCTACCACTGGGGCAACAGCTACCCGTGGGGCGCCAACGACGTGCCGCCTGCCCAGCAGTTCACCGACCTGCTCACCGGTCGCCGGGGCGTCTCGGCTGGCTCGTCCCCGGACTTCTACGCCACCTGGGCGCAGGGACACCACAAGCCACTCGCCATCGTCGAGACCGCCGCGTTCTGGCGGCCCGACGCCGGCGGCGCGTCGGAGCTCGCGGTGAAGCAGGCCTGGTGGCGGCAGGTGTTCTCGGCCGCCACGGCCCAGCGATTCCCCCTCATCCGGCTCATCGGCTGGTTCGAGTGGCGCAAGCTGGAGACCGAAGTGCACGCCGTGGTCGACTGGCGCCTCACCGCGGAGCCGGGACTGGTCGAGCAGTTCCTCGCCGACCTGCCGGCCGGACGCCTCCGGTTCGCCCCGACCGGGAGCTGAGCCGCCGACCGCGCCTCGCCGTGCGCAGCGCGCGAGACCGGCTCGACGGGGCGTTCTCGCCCAGGCGCGGGACCCTGAGTCCGTGCGCGGGATCCCGCGGCCTGTCCGCTACGCGCGCGCCTGAGCCCCCAGCACGCTGTCCACCACGATCACGGGCGGGTGCTCGAAGTGCTTCTTCACCGCGCACTGGTCGGCGGCGCGCACCACGGCATCGACGTACTTCGCCGGGAAGGTCTCGGGCAGCTCGATGGTCACCTGCACCTGCGTGACGAGGCCGCTGTAGGGATCGGACCACATGCGCTGGACGAGCCGGATGTCATCGGTCGGGATGCCACGCTGCCGGCAGAAGCCCAGCACGTAGATCCCGGCGCACGTCCCGATCGTGGAGAGGAAGGTCAGGAACGGCGTCGCCGCCGAGCCCTGGCCGCCCCCGGACGGGGGTTGATCGGTCGGGACGGTGAAGCCGCCGTAGTGCGCGTCCACGCGTGCGCCGCCGGGGAAGTCGATGATCATGTCCACGTCAGGAACCTCTCGCTCGGGGCGCCGTGGTGCGATCCGCCCGCCGGACCTGCGCCCGGGGCCGGACGCCTCCCCCTGTGGGCCGGCGCCGCTCTCGCTGTTACTTTACTACTTGCGCAATAACGCAATCCACTGGCCGACGTCCACTGCACCCCGGCCAGTACCGGGTGGCATCCACCGTGACCGGGCAGTACCGTGACGCACATGTGCCGAAGCATCAGGACGCTGCGCCATCCGGATTACGTTGCCGCCGACGAGGAGATCCGCGCCGCCGCGCTCCAGTACGTCCGAAAGGTCAGCGGATACCGCGTCCCCTCCCGCGCCAACCGCGAGGCCTTCGATCGCTGCGTTGACGAGATCACCTCGTCCTCGCGGCGACTCCTCGACGCCCTGGCCGCCGGTGGCGCGACCCGCTCCGCCTGAGTTCGCTCGCCGGATTCCCGTGGGCAGGCAGCGGCAGCAGTGGGACCGCCCGACCTGGCCTTCAGGACCGCTTCAGGAACCCTGCGCATGATGGTGCCCGTCTCCTCTCTCCTCCCTCCTCCTCGGACCCGGAGACCACCGACGAGCCCCGGCACCCTCCCGCCGGGGCTCGTTCATGTCCCACGACGCCGGCGGGCCGCGAACGCGCGCCACCTCCGGGCCGTCCCGGAGTCCGACCGGCCCTTGTCCGCCGGGAATGCTCCCGCCATGCTGCGCGCAGCCCCGCCGAGGAGATGCCCGTGGCAGTCGCCCAGCCGCCCTCCGCCGCGTTCGAGCGCCCGACCGGGTACCGAGACGAGCTCGTCGCCCGGTCCGATCGAGTGCGCCTGCTGCTCGTACCCGAGCGTCGCTGCTTCTCGGTCGACGGCACCGACGCGCCGGGCAGCCAGGGCTTCCGCGACGCGATCGCGTCGCTGTATCCGCTCGCCTACACCCTGCACTTCGCGCTGAAGCGCCGCGGGGTCGAGGCGCCGGTCGGCGCGCTGGAGGGTCTCTTCTGGATCGGCCAGCCCGGCCCGATCCCACCCGACGCGTACGACGCCGGGCCCGGGGTCCGAGGGGCGTGGAACTGGCGGCTGCTCCTGCCGGTGCCGGACGCGGCGACCGACGCGGAGGTGGACGCGGCCAGGGCGGATGTCGCGGCGAGGAAGCGCCCTCCGCTCCTCGACCGGGTGCGCTGCGAGCGCTGGGAAGAGGGACCGGCCGCGCAGATCATGCACGTCGGGCCCTACGACGCCGAGCGGCCCACGATCGAGCGGCTCCATCGCGCGATCGGTGAGGACGGCCTGCGAGCCCGCGGCTGCCACCACGAGATCTACCTGAGCGACCCCGGTCGAACGAAGCCGGAGCGCATGAAGACGCTCATCCGCCAGCCGGTGGAACCCGCCCGGTGAGCCGCGACCCGCTCACCCTCGCGGGCTCCGGCCGGCTCGTCGGTGGCACGGGCACCACGAGGAGCGACGAGATCGGGGCTCCGTCCGGCGATCAACCGCTGACGGTGGTCCTCGGTGACGACGGGTTCACGTACCGGTTCGCCGGCCGGCCTCCGGGGCAGGCGGCATACCGCGACCTGTCGACGATCGCCGTCGAGGCAGGCACCGCCCTCCTGGCCCTCGGCAGCGACCCGTCCTCCCCTCGCCTGCTCTGCCGGGCGTTCGGGGAGCACCAGGGGCAGCTCGTCCGAGAGGTGCGCGACCGCCGGCTGCGCCAGCGGCTGGCAGATCGCTTCGTCGCGCTCCCGCCGGGCGAGGCTATCGAGCTCGTGGAAGTGGCCGAAGTGGCCGAAGGGAGGCACGAGGGCTGGCCGCCGGAGCGCACCGTGGCGCAGCTCGCGTACCACGAGCGGGGGCTCGTGCTGGCGCCGCTCGACGAGCGTCGACCGTGGTACGCGGTCCCCCGTGGGCGGATCACCGACGTGCAGGTGCAACCGGACCGGGGCGAAGTCCGGGTCGGCTGGAGGGGAGGCCCCACGCTCGCCATGCCCGGCTTGGGCGACGCGGCCCGACGCCACGCCGACCGCATCGGCGGGCTGCGCGATGCTGCCCGTGCCGACGCGGCGACGATCGTCCAGGCGCTCATACCCGACGCACCGCTGGCGGCCCGGGATCGCGCCTCGGCGCTGCTCGTCGATGGCGCACCTGCAGGCGAGGCAGTGCTCGGCGACGCATGGGCGCCGCTCGAGGCCGCGGCCCTCTCGGAACCGGCCTTCGCGGAGAGTTACCGGGCCCTGGTGGACGCGGCAGGCGGCCCGGGCACGGCCCGGTGGCTGGCGCTGGCGCCCGACCGTCCCGGCTCGGTCGGGCACCGGGCGTGGTTCTTCGTCGCCCTGCCGGGCAACCTCGTCGCCATGGAGCTGGTCAGCGAGGGTGCCCATGCCACCT
>JAJYDP010000286.1 GCA_021777365.1 Chloroflexota bacterium
CAGGATGATCCGCAGGCTGATCGCGATCGCCCAGAGCTCCCCGATCGTCAGCGGCTCGACTCGCTGGTAGGCACGCACGAAGCGGCGCAGGCTGTCCGGGTCGAAGCGGCTGTCGGTGTGCGCGACATACGCCCACGCGAGACCGAAGACCCGTGGGTATCCCTGGAGATGGCCCTCCGCGATCTTGGGGAGCTCGCGATAGTAGCCCGAGGGCAGGTCGTCGCGGATCTCGCGCAGCTGCTCATCGACGATGTGGAAGTTGTCGACGAGCCATTCCGCGGCCGGCGTGATCGACCGCTCTTCCTTGATCGCCCGGGCGAGCGCGCGATACGACTCGAGCAGGACACGGCCATTCTCGGCGACGCGGGGCCGGATCGCGCGTCCCCGGCCGGGCTCGCCGGTGACCGCCTGGGCGGCGGCGAGGCTCTGCGCGTGCTCTTCCAGCCGCTCCACGCTGAAGAGCTCCGCGAGGATCGGCTCTTCGAGCTCGTCCTGCGAGACATCCGGCCTGCGAATCCTGGGCGGTCGGTCGCGGAGCCCCTGGATCGATCTCACTACCACGCTCACGAGACAGCTGGGACCCAGCTGTCGTCGCCTCGTTCCCGTGACGGGACGATGATACGGGCCGTGGGCGGGCACGCCAAGCCGTCGAGTCGCCGGCAGCGTGCCGGATCCCGGAACCGGACCGGGTCGCGGATCAGCGCTGCGCGTGTGAGGACGCCACATCGCCGAAGACGTGCCTCGGACCCAGGACCGTAGCGCGGCGCGGCGGCGCCGTCTTCGGCCTCGGCCGGGGCGCCGCTGCCGGTGCAGCCCCTGGTCGTGCAAGTCCGGCTTACGCGCCGTTAGCCACGACATGCTTATCCGCATGTTTCAGCAGACCACAAGATGTAGTGATCCTGCCGGTCCGGCGGTTAGGCTGATCGCAGGGCGTCGCGGCGCGACGTGATCTCGCTCGCTCGGCCCGAGAGGTCCGCGAACTCGAGGTCGCCCGCCCGCATCCGCTCCAGCCAAGCATCCTCCCAGTCCACGAGATCGTCCCGAAGTTGCGCCCACTCCCGCGTCGGGGCGCGCTTCTTTCGCAGGCGGCCGACCCGTGGCGCGAGGTTGCGCACCATCTGATCGCGCTTTCTTGCGTCCGCTACCGCTCGCTCGCCGAGGCGCCGGAACTCCGTGGCGTGCTCGTCGAGGGTGCGATCGAAGGCCCACCACACCGGCAGGGGCGGTCGGCGGAGGACCACGGACCACCAGAACGGCCAGCTGCGCCTGATCAGTAAGGGCGACCAGAGGAGCAGCGACGCGAAGGCGAGCAGGTCGCACGCCGCGTTGGCTGGCCAGGGCAGCACGAGTGCGACCGCTGCCAAGCCGAGCGTCGGGATCGTCGAGGACGCGAAGGCGAGCGCATCGCTCAGGTTGTCCGTCCCGGAGAGAAGCTGGATGGCGAGGAGGCCGACCAGCGTGAGCCAGGCGGGCGGAACCCTCAGCGACGACACCTGCCCGAGGACGGCCAAGCCGACGAACGCGAGTGCCGCGAAATACCCAAGGAGGGCGACGGTCCTCAAGAAGCGCAAACCGCCCATCAGGACGAGTGATCTCGCGGCAGGGTCGGCGCCATCATCACTCTGGACATTCCTGTCCGCGTGGCTCGCTTCTGGTCGCGCCGCTTCCGGCGGGCTGGTGCCTCGGCTGGGGGATTCGGGAAGCGCGTGCTCGTCTGGCCGGTCGCTCGTCCGCGACGACGCGTCGCTCCAGGCCCCAGGGGCGCGTGGATCTGCTCGATAGTGGATGGCGGCTGGGTGGTGCTGAGGCCGAGGAGGGTCGCAAAGCCGGCCTTCGGGCGGTAGCGGCGATTGAACCGGAAGACAAACTCGTCGAGGTAGGCGTCGAGGTGATCCGCACCGACCCCGTGATGCGTGCCGCGCAGCCAGGTCTTGAGGTTCGAGATCACCCGATCCACGCCGGGGACGGCGCTCGGCTCCCGTCCGAGCCGCTTCAGTGCGGCCTGCGAGACCGAGAGGTGCGTGTAGATCTCGGGCTCGAGCCCGTTGTAGCCGGCCCACGCATCGCTGATCACGACCGACCCGGGCTCGATGTTGCGCTTGATGAAGTCGTAGAGCGTGTCGCTGCTGTCGTCGGTGATGATCTCGAGCCGGAGCCGGCCGAGCGACTTCTCGCGTCGCTCGACCGCGACGGCGACCTCCAGTGCTCTACGCCCGCGACGTTGGCGACCGCCCTTGAGGCCGGCTTGTCTGCCACCGACCCAGGTCTCATCGGCCTCCACGGTACCGGACAGTCGCGTCCGATCAGGATTGACCATCGCCCGGCGGAGCTTGTGGAGCATCACCCAAGCCGTTCCGAAGCTCGAGAGGCCGAGTTGCGACTGGAGTTGGAGGGCGGAGATGCCAGGCTTGAGCGAGGTCATCAGGTAGGCGGCGGTGAACCACGTCAGCAGCGGCAGTCGCGTCCGATGGAGAACCGTGCCAGAGGTCGCACTGGTCTGCTTGCGGCAGTTCCGGCATTGCCACACTCGCCGGCCCTCGAGCAGGGGAGCGGCGTCCGCCCCGCATGCGGGACACCGGAAGCCGTCGGGCCAGCGGGTCTCCACGAGGTAGCGCAAACAGGCGGCGTCGTCAGGAAAGCGGAGGTGAAACTCCGCAAGGGTCCGCGGGTAGTCGCCCGGCGTTCGCCCTCCCATACGCCGACACTACATCTTGTGGTCTGCTGAAGCAACCGGATAAGCAAAAGCCACGATTTCACCGCGCGCCAATCTCCCGGGGCCGCCCGTTTACCCGCGCGTGAGACCGTTCGGATCGACCCAAAGCCGAAGCACCTTCAGGGGGGTACGACATGCTCAGACGGTTCAGCGGTCGAGTGCGCGCGCTCGTCGTCCTCGCGTCGGTCGCGGCGCTCGGTGCATCAGCGGCCTCCCCGGCGGGACTGGCTGTTGCCGGCACCCATGCCGCCCAGCAAGCGGTCACCGTGGCCAGCGCCACTCCGATCCGCCACCTCGTGGTGATCTTCCAGGAAAACGTGTCGTTCGATCACTACTTCGCCACCTACCCGAACGCGACGAATCCACCTGGAGAACCGCCGTTCCGGGCCGCGCCGGACACGCCGACGGTGAACGGGTTGACGGCGGCGCTCCTCACCGACAACCCCAACACGGTCAACCCCCAGCGGCTGGACCGCAGCCAGGCCATCACCTGCGACCAGAACCACGGCTACACGGCCGAGCAGAGCGCGTTCGACAACGGCCTGATGGACAGCTTCGTGCAGAGCACGGGCGCCACCTACGGCTCGTGTGATCCCAGCCAGGTGATGGACTACTACGACGGCAACACCGTCACCGCCCTCTGGAACTACGCGCAGCATTTCGCCATGAGCGACAACTCCTACGGCACCACGTTCGGCCCGTCGTCGCCCGGGGCGGTCAACGTGACCGCCGGCAATACGTACGGCGCGATCTGCGGCCCGAGCTCCGCGGTCTACAACGCCTCCACCTGCTCCGGCGCAAGCGCCACCAACCTTCCCGCGGCCGGCCCACAGTCCGCGCAGCCGCAGGGGGCCGGGACCATGTACAGCGACGCCGACCCCTACTACGACGTCTGCTCGTACAGCGAGGACAGGAAGGCCGCCAGCAGCACCATCGAGATGGGCGGCCAGAATATCGGTGACCTGCTGACCGCTCACCACGTCACATGGGGCTGGTTCCAGGGCGGGTTCGCGAGCCCGGGCTACGTGGCAGGGCAGCCGTCGAGCGACGACCTGGCGAACGTGTGCAGCGGCACCACGACCAACGTCGGGGGCGCCGCGGTGAAGGACTACATCCCCCACCACGAGCCGTTCCAGTACTACGTTTCGACCGCCAATCCCGCCCATCTGCCGCCCACGTCGATCGCCGCCGTTGGCCATGACGACCAGGCGAACCACCAGTACGACCTGCGCGACTTCTGGGCGGCGGCGGACAGCGGCAACCTGCCCGCGGTGTCATACCTCAAGGCTCCCGCCGCGCAGGACGGGCACGCCGGCTACTCGGATCCGCTCGACGAGCAGACCTTCCTGGTCGACACGATCAACCGATTGGAGGCGCTGCCCACGTGGAGCAGCACGGCGGTCGTGATCAACTGGGACGACAGCGACGGCTGGTACGACCACCAGATGGGACCGATCGTCGATCAGTCCCAGACCTCGCTGGACACCCTCAGCGGCACCGCCGCGTGCGGCACGAATCCCGCGAAGGTGCACGAGGGGCAGCAGGCACGGTGCGGGGTCGGACCGCGCATCCCGCTCCTCGTCATCTCGCCCTACAGCAGGACGAACTTCGTCGACGGGACATTCACCACGCAGACCTCTGTCGTCAGCTTCATCGAGAGCAACTGGCTCGGCGGCCGGAGGATCCCGGGCGGATCGGCCGACGCGTGGACCGGCTCGCTGGGCAACATGCTCGACCTGGCAAAGCCGACCGCGGCCCCGCTGTTCCTCGACCCGTCGACGGGCGAACCGACCTCCCGAGGTCAGTCCAACCCGTAGCCAGAAGGGCAGATCCCCACAGGCCGTCGCGCGGAGGTCGCATCAACCGCCTCCGCGCGACGGGAACCCGCCGAGGACGGCCACAGGGGTCCAGTCGTGCTTGCCGCGGCGCCGGCCTGCGATATCGGTGGCGCCCTGCCCCATGATCCCGGGCAGTCAGGTCCACGTACCGCGCTCCCGTCAGCACCGAGCGTCGCGAATCGAGGGCCGGTATGCGTTGGGTACGGCGGTGCCAGTGCGGCTGGTCGAGTCGTGCATCGCAGCAGACTTGCCGGGGCTATACGATCTCTCCGACGGGGCCGTGCGGTCCTACGACCAGATGGGTCGGCCCGAAGAGGGTTGTCGGCATGGGGATTGTCGGTGTCGCGACCTGAGCGCCCCCGGCGTATCTCGTCAGCGCTGGCCAGCGCGGCCCGGCAGCACCAGACGCCGATGAATGGTGAGGTGCCACAACTCCCGGTCGAGCAGTTCCGCCTGCTCGCCGAGACGTCGCGCGACGTGGTCTTCCGGTACCGGCTCGCGCCCACACCCGGATACGAGAAAGACGGCGCGACGATCTGGGTCGAGCTGCGCTCCGCGCCCTTCATGGGACCGGACGGAGCGATTGGGTTCGACGGCGTGGCGCGGGACGTCACGGCGCAGAAGGAGGCCGAGGATGCCCTGCGGGCCGCCCAGCAGGAGGCGGCACAGCTCGCCAGGATCATGGCCTCGGCCGACGAGGCGCTCATCGGGGAGACGCTCGACGGCATCGTGACGAGCTGGAATGCGGCCGCCGAGCGCCTCTTCGGGTACACCGCCGGCGAGATGCTCGGGCAGTCCGTGCTCCGGCTGGCTCCGCCGGGAGACGAGTCCACCCAGCGGTGTTCGCCCACGACATAGGCCCACGCAAGCGGAGCGAGGCGGCACTTGCGGCGAGTGAGGCGCGCTTCCGCGCCGTCGCCGAGGCCGTGCAGGAGGGAGACGCGGAGGCCCGGGTTGCCGCCGAGGTGCGTGAACGGGTTCACTTCGTCATAACGGGCGGGATCGATCTGCCGCAGCGCCGGCCGCGGATCACCGGGCGTGCGAGTCGGGTCATACTGGCCGGCCACCCCGACGAGGGCGGCCGGCAGTGCTGAGACACCGCTGACCGCGCAGTCGCCGGCGAACTTGCCGCCGGCCAGCGCCACCAGGACACCGTGGACCACGCCAGCCGAGCACCCAAACACGGTGATCCACGCAGGGTCACCGCCGTACTCAGGCCCCCTCGCCCGGGCGAACCGAACCGCGCACGCGGCATCTCCGTACCGCCCGGTCGCCCTACCTCATCTGCTCGGAACCCGACGTTGAAGACCACCGCCCCCTGCCAGGCGATCGCCTCCGCCAGCGGCTCCAGTCGGCTCGCGACTCCCCCAGCCCGTGCAGGATCACCACGATGGGCCAGGGTCCAGGCTTCCCAGGGGCGTGGATGTCGAGGCGCTGTGTCGAGGAGTACGCGAGGTCGCTCACCTCGGTGGCGGGCTCGCGGGGGCCCGGGCGCACGAGTGATGACGCGGGCGTGCCCGATGAGGCCACGGGCAGCTGGAGAGCCGGGGCAGGCGGAGGGTGGAGACACATGCTGTTCTGGCGACCCGTGACGGGCTTCCGCGCTGGCTGATGGGCAGCCTCGCCCGCGCTCGGAAGTGCCGGCTGGTAGCTGGGCGCGCTCTGATCGTACCGGGCTGCGGTATCTGACAGCGCCACGTCCGGCATCACCAGCCGCACCGTCTCGCGCTCAGGCGGGGACCGGCGAGGGCGACGGTGTCGGGCCGTGCGGCGGAACAGGGTCCGCATCCGGCGTCAGCACGCCGATGGGCCGCGGCGTCGGGCCGCCCTGCTCCTTCCGCGGGTCGGGCAGGTCGGCGAAGATCTGCTCGAACTCGGCGTGGTCGAGCGTCTCCTCGGCGACGAGGCGCTGGGCGAGCGTGTCCAGCCGATCGCGGTAGGCCGAGAGCACCTCCATC
>JAJYDP010000287.1 GCA_021777365.1 Chloroflexota bacterium
TGGGCGATGCCGATGAAGACGAGCAGGATGCCGAGCGCGAGCACGGCACCGACCAGGATCGTCAGGATCGGCATGGCTCAGACCTCGATGTCCACGATGCGGCGGATGATCATGAAGCCCATGAACATCGCGAAGCCGGCGATGCAGAGGACGATGATGCCGGCCGGCAACCCCAGCACCTCCGGCGGCTTGCGGAACATGGGCTGCATGAACGACGGCGCGATCACGAACAGGATCGCGGTCAGGCCGATCGGCAGGAAGCCCACCACGTAGCCCGAGAGCCGCTGCTGCGCGGTGAGGGTCCGGATCTCACCCTTGATGCGCACTCGCTCCCGGATGGTGAACGCGATCGAGTCGAGGATCTCCGCGAGGTTGCCGCCCACCTGGTGCTGGATCGAGATGGCCGTCACCATCAGCTCCAGGTCGTCCGACCGTACGCGCCGCAGCATGTTCTCCAGCGCCTGGTCGAACGCGAGCCCCAGGTTGACCTCGCGGATGACCCGCCCGAACTCGGTGGAAATGGGCGGACGCGTCTCTCGCACCACCAGCTCCACGGCCTGGAGGAACGAGGAGCCGGCGCGGAGCGCGTTGGCGATCAGGGTGATCGTGTCGGCCAGCTGCCCGTTGAACGCCTTGAGCCGCCCGGCCCGGCGACGGCTGAGCCAGAACCGCGGCAGGATGAACCCGATGATCGCCCCGATCACCCACGCCAGCGGACTGCTGAACACCTGCACGAACGGGCTCAGGAGGATCATCAGCAGCGGGATGCCCAGCGTGCTGCCCGCCCAGATGGCGAGATACTCGCTGACTTTCAGGCGGAGGTCGGCGCGCGCGATGTCCCGCGCCAGGTTGGCGCCGAAGTCCCGCTGCTCGATCCCCCGGTTGAGGGTCGCCAGCGCGGCCGAGTTGGCGATCATGTCCGAGAGGGACGGCGCCCCGGCCTTCTTCTTCTCCTCCTCGGTCTTTGCCGAGGCGTAGCGCTCCAGGCGCTCGGAGACGCTCGACCCACGCGCTCCCGCCAGCCCGATGGCGAGCAGCAGGATCGCGAGACCGGCAACGGCGGCCAGCCCGAAGAGGATCGGGTTGCTCATGTCGCCACTCCCCCGCGCACCGGCCTACCCCCGATCAATACGTGAAGCCGAAGAGGCCCGGCGGCAGGTGGATGCCGGCCACCTCGAACTTCTCGACGAACTTGGGCCGGATGCCGGTGGCCTTCAGGCGGCCCTGGATCTTGCCGTCCACCACGCCGGTCTGCTCGAAGACGAACACGTCCTGCATCACGATCACATCACCCTCCATCCCCTGGACCTCGGTGATGGCCACGATCTTGCGCTGCCCGTCCTTCAGGCGGTTCTGGTGAACGATCAGGTCGACGGCGGAGGCGATCTGCTCGCGAATGGCCCGCAGCGGAAGCTCCACGCCCGCCATGAGCACCATCGTCTCGAGCCGCGACAGCATGTCGCGCGGCGTGTTCGCGTGGCCGGTGGACATCGAGCCGTCGTGGCCGGTGTTCATGGCCTGCAGCATGTCCAGCGCCTCGCCGGACCGGACCTCGCCGACGATGATGCGGTCGGGGCGCATGCGGAGGGCGTTGCGCACGAGCTCGCGGATCGGGATCGCGCCCCGACCCTCGATGTTCGGTGGCCGCGACTCCAGGGTGACCACGTGCTCCTGGCGCAGCTGCAGCTCCGCCGCGTCCTCGATGGTCACGATCCGCTCGTCGTTGGGGATGAAGGACGAGAGCACGTTCAGCGTGGTGGTCTTGCCCGAGCCCGTGCCGCCCGAGACGAAGACGTTGAGCCGCGCCTCCACGCACGCCTTGAGGAAGTCGAACATCTCCGGGGTCGCGGTGCCGAACCGGATCAGGTCGTCCACCGTGAACGGCGACGCGGCGAACTTGCGGATGGTGAGGACCGGGCCCACCAGCGAGAGCGGCGGGATGATCGCGTTCACGCGGGAGCCGTCGGTGAGGCGGGCGTCCACCATCGGCGAGGACTCGTCCACCCGGCGGCCGATCGGCGCGATGATCCGGTCGATGATCCGCATCACGTGGTCGTCGTTCTGGAAGACCACGTTGGTCAGCTCGAGCTTGCCCGTGCGCTCGATGTAGACCTGCCGCGGCCCGTTGACCATGACTTCGGTGATGCTCTCGTCACGGAGCAGCGGCTCCAGCGGTCCGAGGCCGATGATCTCGTCGGTGATCTGCTCGAGCATGCGCACGCGCTCGGCGCGCGTGAGGGCCAGGCCCTCCTCGTCGACGACCTTGCCGAAGACCTCCTCGATCTGCCGGCGCACCTCCACCTGGTTGGAGAGGTCCAGCTTCGGGTCGAGGTCCTGGATCACGCGGTTCTGGACCCGGAACTTGACGTCGCGGAACGACTCGCGGGCCGGGACCTGCGGAGTCATGCGGGGCGCCGCTGCAGCGCCGTTGCCGCCGGGCTGCGGCGGAGCGCCGGCCGGCGTGGGTGCACCGGGCGCGGCGGGCGCCGGAAGCGACCCGCCGGCGGGTCGGGCGCTCTCGATGCGTCTCAACAGGGACATTGGCGCGCTCCCTCAGGCTCGCGATGCGGTCATCGCCAGGCGAAGATCGACCGGCGCTGGGCGGACCGGCTGGCCGACGAGTCGGCCTCGCGCGATTCGGACCGGATGCCGGCAAGGTCACGGGCGAGGCGGGCCAGGTCCTGGCTCACCTGTGCCTCGGGGTTGCTGATGACGAACGGGACGCCGCGGTTCAGCGCGTACACCACGCTGCGGCCGTCGCTGACGATGGAATGGTCCACCTTCCTGCCGATCGAACGCTCGACGTCGGCCACCCGGATCCCGAGCGAGGAATCCGCCCGGTTGAGGACCAGGTCGAGGCGATCGTCGTAGCCGAGCTGCCGGGCCACCTCCAGGAAGACCCGGAGGTTGCGGATGTTGGTGATCTCGAGGGTCAGGACCGCCACGATCCGGTCCGCGACGTCGAGCATCGCGAGGACCATGTCGTTGAGCACGGGCTGCGTATCGACCACCACGAGGTCGTGGTCCGCGCGGAGCTGATCCAGGACCGCTCGCATGTAGGCCGGCGTGATGAGCTCCGCCGTCTCGGGCGTGGGCGGCGCGAGCAGCACGTCCACCCCGCTGTCGTGGCGGACCAGCGCGGTCTCCACCGATTCCGGCACCCCGGCGGCGACTTCCGGGACGAGGTCGGCGAGGGACCGGTGCCGCGGGTCCAGGTTCAGCATCACCGCGATGTCGCCGAACTGCAGGCTGCCGTCGACGAGCGCCACCCGTTTGCCCTGCTTCGCCGCCGCGACCGCGAGGTTGACCGCGATGGTGGTGCGCCCCACCCCGCCCTTTGGGGAGAAGACCGTGACGATGCTGCCGGCCGGCTCGGATCCGCCCTCCGCGGCACGCGCGGCAGATGCGGCTGCCTCGACCCGGTCGGCGGCCCGCGCCTGCTTCTCGGACTCGCGCTCGTGCACCTTGCGGATGGAGGTCGTGAGCTCGTCGGCGCTGAACGGCTTGACCAGGAACTCCCGGGCGCCGGCCAGCATTGAGCGGCGCAGGTAGTCCGCCTCGCCCTGGACGCTCATCATGATGACGGCCGCCGAGGGGACCTGCGCGCTAAGCTGCTCGCTGGTCGCGATCCCGTCCATGCCGGGCATGTTGATGTCCATCAGGACCACGTCGGGGGTCAGTCGCGGGGCAAGCTCCAGTGCCTCCGGGCCCGACCCGGCGGTTCCCACCACCTCCATGTCGGGTTCGAAGCCGAGCAGCTTCGCGAGATGCTCCCGGGTCTCCGGGATGTCATCCACGATCAGGATCCTGATCCGGTCGCTCATGCCTGCGTCAATGGTTCTCGTGCGTGCCGTCGGCGGTGACGGCGAGACTCAAAGCCGGGCGGATGGCACCGCCACCCGCCCTGGCTCACTGGACTCATCTGGTCGGGAGCGTGCCCTCGAGCAGGACCGGCGGCAGCACGCCGTACTGGTCGAGCAGCGTCTTGAGCACGATGCCGCTGGTCTTGTCCGGTGGTGCCGAGGCGTCCGCCGGCGCGCGGAGGATCAGCGAGATCGGGGTGTCGGCGTTGTCGGCGGCGTTGACCTGGGCGTACTTGATGACCTCCGCCTGCTGCGCGGTCACCGCCAGGATCACGATCATCTGCTGACCGGTCAGCCCGACCGGCGCCCCGGCCGATGGGGCCGGCTGGGTCTGCTGCTGGCCGGTGGTGGTGGTGGTCACGGGCGGCGTGAGCGTGCCCAGGACCTCCAGGTTCTGGATGATGTCCTTGACGCTGAGCTGCGGGCCGCCCGGCACCGGCTGCGGCAGCTGGCTGGCCGCGGCACCAACACCGGTGGGTGCCACGTACGTCTGGATCTTGATGCCCATCACCAGGTCCACCCGGTCACCGGGCTGGATCAGCGTCCCGACGCCGCTGTTCTGGTCGACCTGCACGGCGATCGCCCGGAAGCCGGGCTTCAGCGCTTTCACGATCTGGTCACCCTGGGCGGTGTTGCCGGACGCGAAGTCGGCGGTGGTGATCGTGTCCCCGGCGTTGATCTGCTGGCGCGCAATGCGCCCCACGACCTGGGTCGGGTCGCTGAAGGCGTCGACCGGCGCGCTGGTGACCGGGACCTCCTTGACCACCACCTGATCCGCGGAGATCGTGGTCCCGAGCGGGATGGCGGTGGCGGCCTGCACGATCTTCGTCGTGGTCGCGACCGTCGCGCTCGCGCTGCCCTGTGTCGTTCCTCCCTGGCTGCCGTACCAGAGGATGCCGCCGAACGCGGCCACCGCCAGCAGGACGCCCACCAGGATGATGAGCCGGCTCGATCGTTTCAATTGAGTGCTCCCCACGCTCCCCTAGGTGACAGGCGGCAACACTGTAGCACCCCACCCGGTGCGTTCGACCCTACGAATCTCCCATGACCCCGGGGCAATCCCGGGCGAGCACTGGGTGCTGGTCTCCCCGATAACCGGGCAGAACACGATCCGCGCCCTGCCGCTGATGCCGCCAGATAACGAAGAGCGCCAGCCGCGCGGCTGGCGCTCTTCCGGCTAAGGAGCCGTCGCTAGACGGAGCTGCCGACGGTGCTCAGGATGCTGCTGACCTGGTGGCCCAGGAAGATCAGCGCGACGATCGCGATGATCGCGATGAGTGCAAGGATCAGGGCATATTCTGCGAGGCCCTGTCCCTCTTCGCGGTCGAAGAAGCGGGCGACGAGATACTGGACGAGCGCCACTTGCTGGTTCCCTCCTTTCGTCCGAACTCGGTCGAGGCGACCGGGCGCACAGTATGCACCCCGATTCTCCGCCGAGTCCACTGGGAATCAAGTACCCCCCAGATTCCGTTGCGGCCTGACACCGACTTCAAACGCTGCTCCCGATCGCGCTCAGCATGCCACTGACGCTGTGCCCGAGGAACGCGAGCGAGACGATCGCCACGCACGCTACCGCGGCGGCGGGGACGCAACAAGCATGACGAACGTCCCGGGTGGCCGCGCGTCCACCGGGATGGCGCCGGCAGGCCGGGCGCGGTGCAGTGCCCAGAGTGGGTCGCGGACTGGATCAGTCCGGCAGTTCGGCCGCCAGGTCCAGGCAGCGTCCCTCGTCGCTGAGGCGTGCCTCGATCCCCAGGGAGCGGGCCCGCTGCTCGATGTCGCGCCACGTCGCGGCGGGCAGCCCCTTCGTGCGCGGCAGCTCGGCTCGGGGCGCTCGTGCGGCCTCGTCCTCGCGCTGCTCGCGGATCATCGCTGCCAGCGCCGGCGGCAGGTCCTCGCCCTGCTCGCGCGAGCCGCGCCGGCGCTTGGTTCCCGCCTGCGCCGCCTGGTGCTCCTCGTCGGGCGACGCGTCCGCCTCGGCAGGAGCGGCACCGGGCAGCAGCGCCAGCACGGTCTCGGCCGTGTGAGTCGCCTGGAGGTGCGCCGCCAGTGACGCGGGTTCCCAGGTGAGCGAGAGCGACACGCGGTCGGGCGCGGTCTCCAGGTACGCCACGGTCGCCTGGTCCAGGATGCGGAACAGGCCCGTCTCGAGGTCGATGTCGAGGCGCCGATCGGCGCCCACCGAATCGAAGTCGACCGGGATCTGCGCGTCGCGCCCGCGGTCCCGGGCGAGCCGCCGCAGCGTGGGGACCAGCCCGAGATCGTCGAGCACCATGGGGCGCACGTTGAAGATGAAGGTCTTGGTCGCGTCCAGCGCGTGCTGCACCACGTCGATCAGCGTCTGCGCCTCGCGCACCGCCGCCTCGGGGTCGCGCGCGACCAGCCGCTCCACGATCTGGGCCTGCAGCACGATGTTGGCCAGGCTCTGCGCCGGCCCATCGTGCATGGCCCGGGCGATGTCCCGGCGCATGTCCTCCTGCGCCGAGAGGATCGCGCGGGACACTTCCGCCGAGACGGGCAGCGCCCCGAGCTCGTCGCCGGACCCCTCCGGCGGCACCCACTCGGCCGCCGCCCGGAGGGCCTCCACGAGCTCGGCGAGGTGGTCGCGGTAGCGGACCAGGACC
>JAJYDP010000288.1 GCA_021777365.1 Chloroflexota bacterium
GAACGCGGGCCTCGGGGCCGCCCATGGGTTCGCCGCCCCGATCGGGGGTGCCTTCCAGGCGCCCCACGGCGCGGTCTGCGGCCGCCTGCTGCCGGCCGTCGTCGACGTCAACGTGAGGGCGCTCCGGCAGCGCGCGCCGGAGGCCGAGGCGCTCTCGCGGTACGACGAGGTCGCCCGGATCGTGACCGGTCGCGCCGACGCCACCGCGTCGGACGCGGTCGCGTGGATGGCCGACCTGGTCGCCGCGCTGGGGGTCCCGGGCCTGGCCGCCTACGGCATCACCCCCGCCGACATCCCGCGTCTAGTCGCGCGCGCAGCCGGCGCCAGCAGCATGCAGGCGAACCCGATCCTGCTGGCTCCCGACGAGCTGATCGAGATCCTCGAACGGTCGCTCTGACGCCCCCCACGGCCGCTCTGCGCCCCGCACCCGAGCGCGACCCGGCCGTCAGCCGCTCGGCTGCCCCCACCCGGCGGGGGCCCAGAGCCCGCCCGTCGACGCCATCCAGTCGGCGACCCGGTCGCATGCGCCCGTCACGTCGTCGTCGGACACGTCGAGCTCGAGGATGGGAAGGGTCGACTCGGCCGCGAGTCTCCGCAGCAGGTCCTGCTCGTCGACGAACGCCGCCAGGTCGTCGTACTGGCGCGGCTTGCCGGATACCGCGAGCCTGGTCTCGCGGGCCGCCGCGAACGTCTCGGGGCGACGCGTGCACAGCACGACGTGAAACCCCAGGGGCCGGAGCCGGTCCTCGAGCCAGCCGAAATCCGGGGCACGGCCGGTGGATGCGAACTGCTGAGCGCGGGTCGACAGGTGAAAGCGATCCACGATCCACGAGTAGTGGGGGAGAACCCGCACCATTCGGCCGAGATCAGCGGCGGAACGCGCCGGCCAGCAGCAGGGCGCCGACCACGATCAGCGCAAGCGGCCAGAAGAGGTCGGTGTTGAAGTTCGGCACGGTCTGGCCGATCAGGAACACACCTCCGATCAGCACCAGGATCACCCCGAAGATGAGTCCGGCAGTGCCCGGATCGCCGCTCCACCGCTGCTGTCGCCAGTACGCGCGCTGTGCCCGGCGCTGGGCGCGCGCATAGGCCCGTACGGAACGCCAGTCGGAGCCAATCGGCGGGGGCGGACCCCACGGCCCCCACGAGCCCCCGGCCTGCTCACCGCCGCCACTCCCCGGGGTGCCCGGCTGCGCCCCCTCCGCCTGGTCCACGGGCTGTGACGGTTGGGCGCCCTCGGGCTGACCGCCGGGAACGCCCGGCGCGCCGGGGCCCCACTGCGGCGCGTTCCAGCTCGACCATTGCCCCGGTGCCCCGACTGGCGGTTCTTCGGGCACGACCATCGCCATCACGATGTACACGACCAGCAGCGGGAAGATGCCGGTGAGGACGTCGAGCACCACCCATGCCAGCCTGACCAGCGACGGGTCGACGTCGAAGTGGTCGGCCATGCCTCCGCACAGCCCCGAGAAGACCCGGTCGGTCGTGGACCGGTACAGCCGATCGTTCATCTGCATCCCCCAGCCGGGTTCACGTTGACGGAGGCGAGGTTCGCGTCCAGTTGCAGGTCGATGCGGCTGGCCGCACTTGCGAAGGTGGCACTCGTCCAGGTGTCACCGCTCCACAGGCCCTGTATCGCGAGATTGGTCGACGAGAGCGCGCTCCTGGACCGAACCCGCAGGCCGCTGCTCTGCGGCAGGCAGAGGTCGAGCGACCCAGCGTTTACGGTGATCGATCCAGACGCGCTCGAGGTCGCCGGGAGCGAGACGTGACCCGAGCCTGCGTTGACGCTGATACGGAGGTCGGACACCGCCGTGCTGGAGAGGTCGAGGTGAACGTCCGCGGCG
Organism: Chloroflexota bacterium; assembly: GCA_021777365.1. The sequence goes on from JAJYDP010000288.1 coordinate 1,848, forward strand.
TTGATCTGGGCGTCCAGGCTGGAGAGATGCGCATTGGACAGGTCGATCTGGCCCGAGCCGGCATTGACGCCGATCGTGAGGCCCACCGACGGATCGGTGGGCAGGCTGACCTGCCAGCTGCGGTTGTGGTCGCCGGTCACGTTCCAGAAGGCGTTCGACCGGGACGGCGCGGAGAGGTCCAGCGACGCGGGGCCCTGGACAAGAATCGCGGCCCCGTCCTGCGGATCCTGACCCTGGAAGGACCAGCCGTTGCCCGGGTTGGTCGTGACGTCCAGCACCCCGCAGTTCATCTGGATCCGTGCCGCTCCGGCGCCGGAGAACGTCCCGCTGCCCTGGCTGGTCACTGCGGCCCCGTGGACGTTCGGGTTGCCGCATCCCGAGATGCCGGCGAGGTCCGGGCCAGTCGCGAGGAGCCCGCCGAACACCAGTCCGCAGGTCGCGGCGACCACCAGCCCGCCGGCGAACGCCGCGGGCGTGCGGCGCAGCAGGATGCCGACCCCGATCCCGACGATGATGAGCGGCCAGAGCTTCCACGCCTCGCCCGCCGCGGCGTGGCTCACCGTGCCCTGCTGCACGAGCAGCGGCACCGCTCCCAGCGCGATGAAGAAGATGCCCCAGTTCAGGAGCCTGCGGTCGATCGCCACGAGGCATGATCCTCCCGTTCGTTCCGGCCGAACCGGGACGGTGACGCGCCGGTGCGCGTCAGGTGCGACGGGCAAAGGGTATGCGCTTCTGTTACATGCCGCCAGTCCCGTTCGGCCTTTGACCGCTCCGCGCCCTCAACCCGGCGACGAGGATCCTGCGCACCCCGATTCTTCGGGGAGGAGCGGCCGGAGGCGCAGGGCCCAGGCAAGCGGCTGGAATGTGCCACCGCTCAGCCAACGGGTCAGGGTGTTGGAGCCGCGCAGCGCGGGCAGGACGCGCGCGAGCTCGGGCCCCTGCAGGACCGCGCAGCGCGTGTCGGGCAGGCCTGCGACCGGCGTGCCCAGGCTGCCCAGGGGTTGGATGCCGGGCCAGGTGACGAAGGAGGGTCGCACCTCGCCGGGCTGGGAGGTGGGGCCGCCGCTCTGCAGGTCGGCGCGATCGATGAACAGGCGGATCGCGTCGAACGCGTAGGCCTGTTCGGGCTCGACCACGCCGCGCCCGAGCCAGGCGCCCAGATCGTCCAGCCTTGCCCGGAACCCGGAAATCGCCCGGCGAGCTGCGGCGTCGGCGGCGCCCGGTCCCCCGGCGCCCGACCTCCCGACGCTTGATCCACCTGCCCCGCCGGGCGCGGCCGTGCCCCCGTCGATCCCCAGCGCATACACGCGTGTCACGTGGGTGCTCCCACCAGCCACGACCGTCAGGGTAGTGGTGGGTGCGTCCATGATCCCCGGGAAGTCGATCTGGCGGTCCGCGCCGAGCAGTCCGGCCGTCCGCGCGGCCTCGAGGATGCGCTGGACGCCTGCCTGGGAAACGCGCTGCAGGAGCAGGTTGGGCAGCGCGGGACCCGGGTAGATGGCGATCTGCGGGCCAACGGTGATGACACGGCCGTCGCCGTATAGCGAGAACTCGGGGATGTGCGTCAGGATCACTCCCGGCGCCACCAGGCCCCCGTCCGTCGAGACGCGGAGCACCAGGTCCGATGGGCCCGCAGGGTGCTGGATGGCTCCCGCGCCCGGCACGGTCCCTCCCGGCGTGCCCGACCCTCCCCCTGCCGAGCCCCCGGACCCACCGGCGCCGGGGCCTGCGGCGCAGGCGGCGAGCAGCCACGCCAGGAACGCGACCGAGACGAGGCGCACCTTCATGGCCGTACGGACGCCGTGATCGACCCGAAGGTTCCCGGCCGGGCCGGATCGCGTCGCCCGCGCTTGCGCGTTCCGCGCGACCGTCGGATAGTCGTGGCGTCATGCGCGCACTCGTCGTCGAACGACCGGCACCCGCGGCGGAGCACCCGCTCCGCGAGGTCCAGCTCCCCGATCCCGCGCCGGGACGGGGCGAGCTGCTGCTCAGGGTGGGGGCGTGCGGGGTCTGCCGCACCGACCTCCAGATCGCCGAGGGCGACGTGGAGGCGCGACGCCTTCCGATCGTGCCCGGCCACCAGGTCGTCGGCGTCGTCGAGGCGCTGGGGGCGGGAGTCGAGGGTTGGCGGGTCGGCGATCGCGCCGGCGCCGCGTGGCTCGGCGGCGCCTGCGGCCGCTGCGAGTTCTGCCGGTCGGGCCGCGAGAACCTCTGCGAGCAGGCCCGCTTCACCGGGTGGGATCGCGACGGCGGCTATGCCGAGCTCATGACCACACGTGCCGATTTCGCGCTACGGCTGCCCGAGACGTTCGAGGATCTCGACGCCGCGCCGCTTCTCTGCGGTGGCGTCATCGGGTACCGGGCGCTGAAGGTCTCCGGGATCCAGCCGGGCGGGCGCCTGGGCCTTTACGGGTTCGGCGCGTCCGCCTCGCTCGCGATCCAGGTCGCGGTCCACTGGGGCTGCGAGGTCTACGTCTGCACTCGCTCCGAGCACGAACGTCGCCGGGCGCTCGACCTGGGCGCGACCTGGGCCGGCGGTTACGACGTCCGGCCGCCCCGGCCGCTGCATGCGGCGGTGACGTTCGCCCCCGCCGGCGACGTCGTGGTCGCCGCGCTCCGTGCGCTGGACCGCGGTGGAACGGTTGCGATCAACGCGATCCACCTCGACCGGGTCCCCGAGTTCCCGTACGAGCCGCTCTGGTGGGAGCGGTCGCTGCGGAGCGTGGCGAACTTCACGCGCCGGGATGCGATCGAGTTCCTGGCCCTGGCCGCAGAGATCCCGATCCGGACGGCGTACGAGCCGCTGCCCCTGGCCGAGGGCAACCGGGCGCTCGAGCGGCTGAAGGCGGGGGACGTCGAGGGTGCCTTCGTGCTCGTGCCCGGCGAGCGCGGCGGCAGCCGCCATCCGCGGGCACCACGCGCCCGGCTTCGATGAGACGGAAGGAGGCGTCGGGATGACGCTTGACATGCGTCCGCTCGGATCGAGCGGGCTGGAGATCACCACGGTCGGGTTCGGGGCCTGGGCCATCGGCGGCGGCGGATGGGCATACGGCTGGGGCCCGCAGGACGATGCGACCTCGGTCGAGGCCATCTGCCACGCCGTCAGTCGCGGCGTGAACTGGATCGACACCGCGGCGATCTACGGGTTGGGACACTCGGAGGAGGTCGTCGGCGAGGCGCTCCGGCAGATCCCGGGGAGGGAGCGCCCCCTCGTGTTCACCAAGGGCGGCATGGTCCCCGACCTCGCACGGCCCTTCGAGGACCCGGAGCGCAACCTGCAGCCCGCGTCCATCCGCCGCGAGGTCGAGGCGTCCCTGCGGCGGCTGGGCGTCGAGCGGATCGACCTGTACCAGTTCCACTGGCCGGACCGGACGGACACGCCCGTCGAGGAATCGTGGGGCGAGATGGCGAGACTGGTCGACGAGGGGAAGATCCGCGCGGCGGGCGTCGCCAATTTCGACGTCGCGCTGCTCGAGCAGGCCGAGGCGGTCCGGCACGTCGACTCGCTCCAGCCCCCCTTCTCGCTGATCCGTCGCGACGCCGGCGGGGACGTCATCCCCTGGGCGGCCGCGCACGGCACGGGCGTGATCGTGTACAGCCCGATGCAGTCCGGAATCCTCACCGATTCGTTCTCGGCGGAGCGGGTGGCCCGCATGGCGGAGGACGACTGGCGCCCCCGGAACCCGCAGTTCCAGGAGCCGGCGCTCTCGTGCAACCTCGCGCTTCGCGACGCCCTCCGGCCGATCGCCGAGCGGCGCGGGACGACGGTCTCCGCGATCGCCGTGGCCTGGACGCTCGCCTGGCCGGGTGTGACTGGCGCGATCGTGGGGGCGCGGTCGCCGGGACAGGTCGACGGGTGGGTCGCCGCCGGCTCGATCTCGCTCAAGCCTGAGGACCTGGTCGAGATCGCCCACGCGGTCGAGCGCACGGGCGCCGGCACCGGTCCGGTCCACCCGCTCACCGGGGCCGGGCAGCGATAACGGCCTCGCCGACCTGTCTCGCGGCGCGCGTTTCCGCCGCCGTCTCGCGCCGCGCCGCGCGTCTCAGCGGAGGAGCCTCGAGAGCCGGCGGTCCGCGAGCGGCTTGCCCCCGGTCTGGCAGGTCGGGCAGTACTGCAGCGAACGGTCCGCGAAGGAGACCTCGCGCACCGTGTCGCCGCAGACGGGGCAGGGGAGCCCGGTCCGCCCATGCACGCGCATCGCCGCCCGCTTCCCGTCCTTGAGCTCGGAGGCCGGCACCCCCTCGTTGCGCGCCAGGGCCTCGCGCAGGACCATGAGGAGGGCGTCATGGAGCCGGGTGGTCTCCTCGGGCGAGAGGTTCCCGGCGGGGCGGAACGGCGACAGCCTCGCGGCGTGGAGCGCCTCGTCCGAGTAGGCGTTGCCCACGCCCGCGATCACCGACTGGTCGGCGAGGAGATGCTTGAGGTGTCCCGACCGTCCCGCGAGGAGCCTGCCCAGCGCGGCGGCGTCGAACGCCGGGTCCAGGGGGTCGACGCCGAGGCGGGCGATCCCGCCCACCTCCTCGGGCGAGCGGACCACGTACACGGCCAGTCGTTTCTGGGTGCCTGCCTCTGTCAGGTCGAAGCCGGAACCGTCGTCCAGCGTCGCGCGCATCGCGAGCGGCC
>JAJYDP010000289.1 GCA_021777365.1 Chloroflexota bacterium
GAGCCGCGGATCCACGGTGGAGCAGATCTCGGGGTTGCCCAGGCGTTCGCGGAGCCAGCAGCGCGGGTGGAAGTGGCAGCCCGAGGGCGGGTTGACCGGCGAGGGCACGTCGCCCCGCAGGACGATCCGCCTTCGCGCGCGCGCGCGATCCACTTCCGGGACGGCCGACAGGAGCGCCACGGTGTAGGGATGGCGCGGATGCTCGTAGAGCTCCTCCACGGGCGCCAGCTCCACCATCCGGCCCAGGTACATCACCCCCACCCGGTCGCTGATGTACTGCACCACCGAGAGGTTGTGGGCGATGAAGAGGTAGGTGAAGCCGAAGTCGCGGCGCAGGTCCAGGAGCAGGTTCAGGATCTGGGACTGGATGGAGACGTCGAGCGCGGAGACCGGCTCGTCGCAGACGATGAAGTCGGGGCGCAGGGCGAGGGCCCGGGCGATCCCGATGCGCTGGCGCTGGCCCCCGCTGAACTCGTGGGGATAGCGGCGGGTGTAGTCCCGGCGCAGGCCCACCGCCTCGAGGGAGTCCTCCACCCGCTTGGTGCGCTCCCGGCTGTCCTTCACCCCCTGGGCCAGCAGCCCCTCGCCGATGATGTCGAGCACCGGCATGCGGGGGTTGAGCGAGCCATAGGGGTCCTGGAAGATCAGCTGCATGCGGCCGCGCATACGCTTGAGCTCGCGGCCCTGCAGCGCCAGCACGTCCTGGCCGTCGAAGCGCACGCTGCCCGCGGTGGCGGTCTCCAGGCGGAGGACCGTCCGCCCGAGGGTGGTCTTGCCGCAGCCCGACTCTCCCACCAGGCCGAGCGTCTCTCCGCGCCGGATGTCGAGGCTGACGCCGTCCACGGCGTACACGTTCCCGACCCGGCGGCGGAGGATCCCGCCGAGGACGGGGAAGTAGGTCTTCAGGTCGTGGACCTCGAGGAGGACGTCCTCCCCGTCCGCGCCGCCCGCGGTCCCCGGGCCGCCAGGCGCACTGACGCCCCCATGGCCGCCCGTTCCCGCGGTCGCCGAACCGGCAGGGATCATCTCAGCGCTCATCCGGCCACCGCACCCTTCACGGCCGCCGCGGCGGCCTGCTCGAACGCGGCGCGGTGCGGCGCGCCCTCCGGGGTGTGCAGGAAGCAGCGCACGGTGCGCCGGTCGCCGGGTGACGTCTCGAGCTGAGGCTCCTGCGAGCGGCACAGGTTCCAGGCATACGGGCATCGGGGCTCGAACTTGCAGCCCGGTGGCATGCGGAACGGGTTCGGCACCACGCCCTTGATCACCGACAGCTGCTGGCCGCGGCGCTGCTTCCCCGGGATCGAGCTCAGCAGGCCCTGCGTGTAGGGATGCTTCGGATCGAGCAGCACCTGCTCCGCGGTCCCCTGCTCCACGATCCGGCCCGCGTACATGACCGCGACGTGCTGGACCGTCTCGGCCACCACGCCCAGGTCGTGCGTGATCAGCAGGAGGGCGGTCCCGGTGCGGGCCTGGATCTCCTTGATCAGCTCCAGGATCTGGGCCTGGATCGTCACGTCCAGCGCGGTGGTCGGCTCGTCCGCGATGAGCAGCTTGGGGTTGCAGGAGAGCGCCATGGCGATCATGACGCGCTGCCGCATCCCGCCGCTCAGCTCGTGGGGGTACTGGCGCACGCGGCGCTCCGGAGCGGGGACCCCGACCAGCCGGAGCGCCTCGATGGCACGGTCCCGCGCCTCCGAGCCGCCGACGTGCTGGTGCAGCCGCACGGCCTCGGCGATCTGGTCGCCCACCGTGAAGACCGGGTTCAGGCTCGTCATCGGCTCCTGGAAGACCATCGCGATGTCGTTGCCACGGACGTCGTGGATCTCGCTGTCGCTCAGCTGCAGCAGGTCCCGTCCGTCGAACCAGATCTCGCCGTCCACGATCTTTCCGGGCGGGTTGTCGATGAGCCGCATGATGCTGAGCGCGGTGACGCTCTTGCCGCAGCCCGACTCCCCCACCAGCCCGAGCGTCTGGCCCCGGGCGAGGGAGAAGTCCACGCCGTCGACGGCCTTCACCTCGCCGTCCATCACGTGGAAGTACGTGCGGAGGCCGCGCACGTCCAGGAGGATGTCGCTCCCGCCGACGGGCGCCTCGGCCGCCAGCGTCGCCCGTCCGGTCATTCCTTGGCCCTCGGATCGAGCGCGTCGCGCAGGCCGTCACCCATGAAGCTGATCCCCAGGACCGTCACCACGATGGCGAGCCCCGGGAAGAGCGGCCACCACCAGTTGCCCAGCGAGATGAAGTTCAGGGAGTTGGACAGCACGTTGCCCCAGGTGGGCTGCGTCACGTCGACACCGAACCCGAGGAAGCTGACGAACGCCTCGCTGATGATCACCGAGACCACGCTGAGCGTGGCCGCCACGATGATCGGGCTCATCGCGTTGGGCAGGATGTGCCGGAAGATGATCCGGGCGTCCCCCACCCCGGCGGCGTGCGCGGCGTCCACGTAGTCCTCGCCCCGCAGCGAGAGGAAGAGGCTGCGCACCAGCCTCGAGATCCCCGGCCAGCTGAAGATCGCGAAGATCAGCATGATCAGGTACCAGCTGCCGCTGCCCAGGAACTTCGAGACCACCAGGATGACGAAGAGGAGCGGCAGGCTGAGCATGATGTCGACGATGCGCATCAGGATGTTGTCGACCCAGCCGCCGAAGTAGCCCGCCACCCCGCCCACGATGGCGCCTAGCGTGGCGCCAACCATCGACGCGCCGACGCCGATCAGGAGCGACAGCCGGGCGCCATTCACCACGAGGGTCAGCACGTCGCGCTGAAGGCCACCCGTCTCGCCGAACGGATGCGCCAGCGACGGGGGACGCCCCGCGTAGACGACCTTGTCAGGGGTGGGGATGACGTAGAAGTTGTACGGAAGCAGGATCGGCCCGACGATCGCGACGGCGCACATCCCCAGGAAGAGGACCGCGCCGACCATGGCGAGGCGGTGCCGCTTGAACCGCCGCCAGGCCAGCTGCCACTGGCTGAGGGACTGGAGCTGGACCTCGAAGTCGGGGCGCTCGAGCTGGATCGCCTCCAGCTCGGCCGGGGTGAGCTCTCGCACGATGGGGGTGCTCTCGGTGTCGGACATGGGTCGGTCCGCCTAGTCGAACTTCACGCGCGGATCGACGATCGCGTACGTCAGGTCCGCGGCCAGGTTGGCGAAGACGGTCACCACCGCCGTGACCGACAGGAGCCCCATGAGCACGGGGTAGTCGAAGTTGGCGGTGGACTGGATGAACTGGGCGCCCATCCCCGGCCAGCCGAAGATGGACTCCGTCACGAAGGCGCCCGTGAAGAGGAACGGGATCTCCAGGCCGAGGTTGGTGATCACCGGCAGCAGCGCGTTGCGCAGGGCGTGCCGGAAGACCACGCCGCGCTCGGGGACGCCCTTGGCGCGCGCGGTCCGGATGTAGTCCTGGTTCAGCGAGTCCAGCATGCTCGAACGCACGAACCTGGAGTCGTACGCGATGCTGACGGCGACCAGCGTGATCACCGGCAGGATCATGTGCATGCCGAGGTCGCTGAGCGCGGTCAGCGGCTGCGCGCCGAAGAACGCCCAGTAGTCCGGGGTCCCGAACGGCGGCACCGTGCGCGTGGTCCACATCCCGCCGGCCGGGAACCAGTGGAGGCCACCGGCGAAGATGGTGATCAGCATGATCCCGAGCCAGAACGTCGGGAACGCGAGGCCGATGTAGTTGAAGATGGTGAGCGCGGAGTCGAAGAAGCTGTAGCGTTTGACCGCGGCATAGACGCCGCTGATCAGGGCGAGGATCACCCAGATCACCCACGCCGTCCCGGCCAGGATCAGCGTCGCCGGGAGCCGGTCGGCGATGATCGCCGCCACGGGGCGCCCGTCGGTGGTGGAGAAGCCGAGGTCCCCGTGCAGGATCCCGTTGTCTCCGCCCGGAAGGTCGATCTTCACGCCGGCCAGCTCGATGGTCCCGCCGGGCAGCGCGTTGATCAGGAACGGCTTGTCGCCGCACACGCCCAGCCACCTGCAGTACTGCACCGGGATCGGCTGGTCCAGCCCCCACCGGTGCCGGAACGCCGCGATCTGCTCCGCGGTGATGCGCGGGTTCTGGGCGAAGCGGGCCTCCGGCCCCCCGGGCGCGATCAGCAGGATCGAGTAGATCACGATCGAGATGCCGATCAGGACCGGGATCGCCTGGAGGATCCGCCGGACCGCGTACTTGAGCACTGGGTCGCCTGCCTGTGTCTGTCTGCGTGAAAGGGCTGCCTGCCTGAGAACGGGAAGGCTGCGGGACCAGGTGCGGGACCCGCAGCCTTCCGCCGGATACGGTCTGGGCCGAGCGCCCTACGGCGCGCTTGGCGCTACTCGATCCACCAGTCGCCGATGTTCCACTCCGAGGTGTACTGCGTGGCGTTCACCACGAAGTTGTGGACCTTCGGGCTGACCAGCCACAGCTCCCGCCAGTTGAAGAGCGGGATCTCGATCACGTTCTGGTAGTAGAGGTCCTGGAACGTGCCCATGGCCTGCTTGATCACGGTCGGATCGACCGACGTGCGGATCGCGTCGTAGGCCTGGTCCACGGCCGGGATGTTGGTGCGGGTGGTGTTCTGGCCGCTGTGCGGCGGGTTGTCCGGGATCCCGGCCGAGTGGTACACGTTGTACGAGATCAGCGGGTCCGGGCTGTACGACCAGGCGAACTCGGCCAGGTCATAGTTGCCGCGCTGCAGGTTGCACGGCGTGTCCGCGGAGACTTCGTTCCAGCTGCCGAACAGGTCGGGGACTGCCGGGACCGGCTTGACGGTCACCTTGATCCCGATCTGCTGCAGCCACGAGGCCACCAGCGTCAGGGTGTCGATGCGCGACTGCTTCTGCGTGGTGCAGGCCGTCAGCGCGAGCTGGACGCCGTTCTTCGCGCGGATCCCGTCCGAGCCCTTGGCCCAGCCGGCCTGGTCGAGGATCTGGTTCGCCTGCGCGAAGTCCTGCGTGGTGGCGGGCTCCTCCTTGTAGTACCAGAGGAGCGGCGACAGGAAGTTGTACGACGGCTTCACGGTGCCGCCGAGGATCCGGTCCGTGATCTGGCTCTTGTCGTAGGCAAGTCGGATCGCCTGCTTGATCGGCAGCACGTCCGCCTGTCCGAACTTCTTGGCCAGCGAGGCGTTGTTCAGCTGGTTCAGCTCGTACGTCAGGGCGTCCGAGATCTTGGCCTGGTCACCCAGGTCCTGGACCTTCGGGATGGAGCCCTGGTCGAGGTCGAAGGCGACGTCGTACTCGCCGGCGCGGTAGCCCGCGATCATCGCGTCGATCGCGTCCACGTAGTACTTGTAGATGACCTTGTCCAGGTACGGCGCGTGGCCGCTGATGGTCTGCCAGTTGGGGTTGGGCGCGTAGGTGATCTGCGCGTTGGTCTTGACTTCGGTCGGCATGTACGGGCCGCTGTAGACGCCGGCCGTGACGTTGTCGAACGAGTACAGCTTCTTCGGCGCGTCCGCCACCGAGACCGTGCTGATGTAGTGGGCCGGGAGGACCGGGTCGATCAGGCCCAGGTACCCCTCGTAGACCTGGTTGAAGTGGATGGTGCAGGTCGTGGTTCCGGCGCCGTCGATGCCGGTGATGTTCTCCCAGCCGATGGTGCCGCCGGTCAGGCCGACCTGGTCCTTGTCCATGATCCACTTCCAGGTGGCGATCACGTCATCGCACGTGATCGGCTGGCCGTCGGACCACTTCATGCCGTCCTTCATGTTGACGGTCACGTCCATCTTGCCGCCGTTGACCACGACCTCGCCGTTCGAGGTGGTGGGGACGTCCTTGGTCAGCTGGGGGTACCAGCCGAAGTCCGGCCCGATCCGCCAGAGCCCGTCGAACGCCGGGTAGAGCGCCTCGAACGAGGTCACGGCCTGGGTGTAGTAGGCCAGCAGGCTGTCCGGGAACTGCCAGTCCGCCATGATGATCGTGCCGCCCGTCTTGGCCGCGGGCTCCGGCGTGGGCAGCTTGGACAGCAGGCTGACCGCGGCCGGTGCCGACGCAGCCGGCGTCGCCGCTGCCTGGCTCGCGGCCGCCTGGCTCGCCGTGGCCGCCGTGGGTGCCTGCGTTGCCGCGCCACTGCACGCGCCGGCCACGATGCCGGCCGCCGCGGCGAGCGCGAGCAGGCGTCGAGTCACGGGACTCATCGAATGGGCTCCTCCCTCTGTTCCGGCCCTGGGGCTTCGGGCCGCTCCTCCCCCGCGCACGTTCCGTCCGAGAGGCGGATTGGGCATCCGCCGCACGGCTCCCCACGGGGGCGCGGTGGCATCGGATTATAGGTAGCGCCGTTCCGCGCCTGTCAATGTGCCGAACCGCCTTGCAGGAGCGTTGCAGCCGCCGGCGCAAGCAGCCCGAAGCCGGAACGCCAAGGCAACCGTGCGGCGGGCACACGCGAGCGCCGCGGACGTCAAGGCCGCGCCAACGGCGCGCGACTCTCAGGCGGCCGCGAAACCGCGGGACCCGCGCGCGCCTCTCGCGCGCCGCTCAG
>JAJYDP010000290.1 GCA_021777365.1 Chloroflexota bacterium
CCATGGCCGCCTCGGGTCCGTCCGGGAGCCCCGTCGGCCAGGGACCCCGTGCTACACTGGCGCGGCTCTGAATGGGGCTATAGCTCAGCTGGGAGAGCACCTGCATGGCATGCGGGTGCCTCTGTACCGTGCTCTTACATGCTCTGTGAGCGTGCGCGAGACGGGCCAGAACGGCCCAGTTATCCGCTCTCGACTCAGGGCAGTTGCGCCGCGATGTCGGCCCGTCGCGTGGGATTTTTCGTAATAGGGTGTACGGCTGTCCTTGCAGCGGCATACCATGGCACGGTGCCCCCGTGGCGGAACGGCAGACGCACTTGGTCGCCAACCATGTGTCCTTCGGGGCGTGCCGGTTCGAGTCCGGCCGGGGGCACCAAGGGTCCGAGGTGGGCCCCGTACTAAAGTACCTTGACAGGCCGACGCCTAGGCGCCACGATAAGCGCGGTTGGCGACCGTGTTGGTCTTCGTGACCGGCACCCCACAGGACCGAGAGCCGCTCTCCCGAAGCCTAACGTGAGGGGAGGGCGGCTCTTCCTTTATCCCCAACCCGTCGCGAAGTCGCGCCACGTGGCGCCAATCCGCTCCGTACAATCCTGTTTGCCCGGGAGGGCAGGGAGGGTTGGATGGCTGGGTTCTGCCCACAGTGCGGAGCCGCACTCGCGGATGACGCGCGGTTCTGTGCGAAGTGTGGGCGGTCGATCGGCGCGCCTACGCCGATGTCGTTCTCCGAGAAGTACGCGCAGGCGGAGGCCGTCCCACCTTCCGCACCGGTGCCCATCCCGCAGGCACAGTCGAGTTCGCCGTACCGCGTGGCCCTTGGCCTCATCCTCATCGCGATCGTGGTCGCCGTGGCCCTCGTCAACATGGGTGACCATGGGACGCCACCGCAAGGCGGACAGACGGAGCCGACACCCACTCCGCCCGCGGCACCGCCCGTGGCGGCGTGGCCCGACGCTTACCAGGCGGGTGTCTGCGCGGCTAGCACCATCATCGTCGGGATGGTCGACCACTTCAGCGCGCTTGAGCGCGCCGCGAACGCGATCGACTTCGCGTCCGTGTCGTCCGAGTCCGCCTCGATCGCAGAGGAGGCCAAGCAGGCACAGGACGCGCTCGTGGGCGTCCCCTCGTGGGCTCCCGGCAACGACCTTGTGCGACAACTGAACGCCGTGACGGCAAACGTGCGCAAGGCGGCCAACGAGTATCAGCTGGGAGTGTCGACCCTCGATCCCTCGCTCATCGAGGCGGGGACGACGCTGATGACCCGTGCCACGGGGCAAATGGACCAAGCGACCGTCGACCTAACGAGCCTACACGCGGAGTACGGGTTCAGTTGCCCCTAGCCCGCGTCGACATCGTAGGCACGCCTCATCTCCCCGAACGGGATGCCCAATGCTCGCGCGAGGGCGAAGCACGGTCCGGAACGTGGGCGCGTCCCCGATCCCCTGAGTCGTTCGCGTCGAGCCTACCGGGTGCGCCAGAGAGCGTGTAGCTCGCGGTCGGGTACTCCCAGCGCGCGACCGATCCGCGCGAGCGTGGCGACGTTCGGCAGGCTCTCCCCGGCCTCGATGCGTCGGATGGTCCGCTCGGAGATGCCGGCGCGCTCGGCCAGCTGAGCCTGTGTCAGTCGGACCGCCTGGCGCGCGATCACGAGGGGCGCGAAGGTGAGCGCGAGCGGCCGGAAATGTCCTGAGGGGGTCGGCGCTTCGTCCTCTCGGTCAACCTGTCCCCCATCGGGGGCAAGAGCGGCGAGGTACTGCCGGAAGGCGTCCTCTGCCTCTCGTCGTTGCGCGGCCACCATCCGCCGCTCGGCGGCGGGGTCGTAGTGCTCGTCCATCGTCTGCCACCTCAGCGCGGCGGCGCCCCCAGCGCCCGACGCGCGCTCCTTGTCCTGCTGCTGTTGCGTGCTCCTGCGTGCGGCGCCTGTGTGGGCGGGGCTGGACACTCGTTGACCTCGCAACGATCGCAAGTGCCCACGTCTCGCCCGATCCCCCGTGATGGCGTGCCATCATGCCATCGTGCCGTCATGCCATCGTGCCGTCATGCCATCGTGCCGTCGTGATGGCGTGATGGCGTGAGAGAGCGGATAACTGGGATTTCTACAGGCGTCCACGCCCCAACTCTCACGCTCGGCTCGCGCTGTCCTGGGCCATCGTGAGAGCGCATGCTTGACACGCATGCTGCTCCCCCTCCCTCCCTCGCCACGCTCGTAGAGCCGCTCGCCCTGCCTGCCCTCCGGGGGGGTGGGGTGCCGTCGCGCACCCACTCATACAGGCGGCCGGCCCGGCGATCTTCGGCGGCCCCGGGGGTGGGGGGTGCTTCCAGATCGCTCAGGGTCGGGGAGAGAGAGTCAGCCATACCACACCATGCCTCCATCCGAAAATGCCTCGGTCTGTGCATGTCTGCACGGATTGAGTGGGGGGCGCCGCAGGCCGAAGAACGGCGCCCCCCGGGAAAGTCGGTGAGGCTCAGCGGTCCCATGGTCCCTTGTACGCACGCATGAAGCGCCCCAGCCCGTCGCGCGAGATGCCATGGCGACGGAACGGATCCGGGTCCTCCTCGGTCCTCGCCGGCGTTCTCGGCTGCGGCGCAGTCTCGGGCTCCAGCTGGTCGGCCCTGAGCGGCAGCCGGTTCGCGATGCGGTACTCCCGATCCGACTCGCGCTCCACCTCCTCCGCGGGCCGGAAACCCGGGCCGAACGCGCGCGCCGCGAGGTCGTTGCGCCCGCCATCGAACCACTGAGACACGATGTCTTCCTTGACGATCGCCGGCGTCTCGCGCGCCCGCTCGATCGCCTCGACCGCGGCACGCTGCCCGGTCAGCTTCGCCACCCGATAACGCAGGTCGGTGAAGGTCGGGACGCCCTGCTCCGTCAGCGTGTCCTGGTACCGCTGCTCGCGCTCCGTCCGGCTCAGCGTGAGCCACTTGGCCAGCGTCTCCTCGTCGTCCAGCCCGAGCGCGGCCCATGCCTGCCGGCCGGCTTCGATCTGCGCGGCGTGTGCCTGGCGGTCGCCCGCCACCATCTCGGCGATGGCCTCGTGCCACGCGTCGGCGGCGTCGGGGGGCGACTCCTGTGCCGCCGCCTCCTCGGCCGCGATCGCCTCGCGCGCCGCGTCCGCCTCGGTCGCCGGCGCGTCCGCGAAGTAGCTCGCCACTGCCTGCCGGATCTGCTCCGGCGTCGGTTCCTGCGCCATGTCCTTACCCTCCCGCCGCCCTCGCGGCATTCCTGACAAACCGTCGGCGGCCCGCGGTGAGTTCCGCCGCTACTGCCCGCGTCCACGCCTCCACGTCGGCCGGGACGCCTACCCCGGCCATGAGGAACGCGGCACGGCGCCGCGTCTGCTCCACGGCCGTTCGTGCCTCCGCCCGGTCCCCGAGGGGCGCGCTCGCCGCTCGGGCCTTGGTCCATCGCCAGTCCCAAGCGGCACGCAGGGCGAGGGCGGCCGCGTCGATCGTCATGCGACACCTGCCAGTCGTTGGCCCGGCTTGCGGTCGCGGACGACCTGGCCCTCATCGGCGACGGTCCCCATGGGCGTCGGCATCTCTGCCCGCGTCCAACCGCCGTGACGGTCGATGGTCGGCCCGTGAAGTGAGCCGGCCGGGTAGGCGGGCGATACGGCGGGCTCGAAGTCCACGCGCTCGCCCCACCCCCGGCAGGCGGACTCGTCGCAGCGCTCGTCCGAGTAGTGGCAAGTGCAGAGACAGGCCGTCGCCTCCCACGCGTCGCCGACGTGCGGAGGCGCGATCTGGTCCTCCGCTACCACCTCCGTCCGAAGTGCCCGTTCGGCGGCCATTGGAGCGGCTTTGGCGGCCAGCGCGCGGCCGTTGCGACGCGTCGTGATGAACGGTCGCGCCCTGTGGCGGGTGGCTCTACTGAGCACGGTCCCGCCCTCCGATCCGCCGGTCGAGCCACTCGGCTACGTCTGCCTTTCGGAAGAACGTCTGCCGGCCGATCCGAACGCGCGGCAGGTTGCGCCAGTTGCCGATTGAGCGCTCGGTGAGGCCGAACGCCTCGGCCAGCTCGGTGACGGTGACGAACGCGTCAAGCGGGTCGCGCTGCTCGTTCATCGGTCGCCCTCCGCCAGACGATAGGTGGCCGTCTCCGGCTCGTACTGGATCCCGAGCCCGAGCGCCCGCGCGAGCAGGATGCCGGCATGCACCGGATCCGTCGCCGCTTCCGCGTCGATCGAGGCGCGAAGCTCCCCGTAGGTCATCCTCCGGCCCCCCTTCATGGCCTCGAGCCATGCCGGCAGGGGCCGCACCTGCGGCCCGGTCTGGTCGACGGTCGCGGGGTTCGTGGTCTGCGTGTTCATCGTGTCCCTCCCTCAAGTTCCTCGAGGTCTGCTTGTGCCTCGGCGAGGCGCGCCCGCGCCGTCGTGATCTCCGCCCGCGCCCGCTCGGCGTCGAGGTAGCTCGCTGCGCTCCGCTCGTCCTCCTGGGCCGTGCGGAGCAACATCTCCGCGATCGCCCTCCGGGCAAGCGCGCCTTCCGTCCGCTCGTCCATCTCGTCCTCCTCCGTGAGTGGCTCGTCCCATGGGTCTGCATCGAGTAGGGGCGCGGCCACTAGTCGGCCCTCAGCCCGTCGCGCGTGCGCGCGCGGGGGGTTGATGCCACTGATGCCACTGATGCCACTGGCCCAGTCGCCTCAATGGCCTCAATTGCATCAGTGGCATCACTCTCCCCAGGAGCACGGCCGGGGAGGAACCAGTAAGAGCGCCGCGGGAAGCCACGTGCCTCGCTCGACACCTGCGCCCGTCGCCGCGCGCGTTCAAGCGTGGCCTCCGCGATCCCGGCCTTCCTCGCCTCCTGCTTGACAATCGCCGATTGGATGCAACCGCCGACGCTCGCGAGGTAGTCCGCCAACCACATCGCCGCCTCGCCCGCCGCGGTTCGACTCTCGGCTCCGTCGCCTGCCTCCGCGATCGCCTCGCGGATGCTCCGGTTCGTCTCGCCTGCGTACACGACGCGGCTAGCCGTCACCGGCCCGTCGTCCGTCTCTCCGACCGTGATTGACTCGATGCGGAGACGGAGCGTCGGCAGGTCGACCCGGCCGAGGTTGTTCTTCGGCTGCCCGAGCAGTCGCACGGTCTCGTCGTCCGGGTCGACCATGAGGAACAGGACCGCGCGTGCCACCGCCGGGAAGGCGCGACTTCCCATGAGGAGCGACAGGGGGTCGGTGGACATCGACTTGTTGACGTGGATCAATCCGAGCACGACGGCATTCGTGCGCTCGGCGAGCGCCACCAACGGCTCGAGCGCCCGGCGTACCTCCGCGTCCTTGTGCGTATCAAGGCCGGCGTCCAGGCGCGAGAGCAAAGGATCGAGGATGACTAGAACTGCGTCAGCGGCACGTAGTTCTCCACCAAGGGCGGGGATGTCGTCCGGGAGCGACAGCCCGGAGGGCACGTCATCGCTCGTGTCAACCTCGACACGGAAGACGCGCTCGAGGTCGGCGCCCGCGGCCATGAGGCGGGGTCGGATGACCTGCTCCCATGGATCCTCGGACGCGACAACCACGACGCCCTTGGGCGTGCCGAAGTTCGCGCCCGGCAACTGTCCGCGGGTGACCCGGGCCGCGAGGTCGTACGCGAGGGTGCTCTTCCCGATCCCCTCGCGACCGCCGAGCAGTGCGAGTGTGCCAAGAGCGAGCCGGCCTCCGGTCGGCGTCGCCCATAGCCACTTGATCGGCCGGTACGCGATGTCTGCGACGGCGGTTAGACGGAGCGCGCGCCGATGCGGGACGGAGGTGATCGGCCCCGGGTCGTCCGCGTCCCAAGGCCGGGCCGGGTATGTCGACGGGGGCGGTGCGGCGGCAGGCCGCGCCCGTTCTGGCGTCGCGGCCGTCATGCTGGCACCGCCTCTCGGGCGGGCGCGAGCGCGGCCCGCAGGAGGCGCGCGACGCGCGTCAGAGGACGGAACGGCTCGAAGTCGGCTGCGCCCATGTCCGCGTCTGCTTCGGCGGCGTCGAGCGCGAGCGCCACGGCGGCGAGAGCGTCCTCCGCGCCGCTGCGCGACAGGGTGACGGTCGGTGCCGGCTCGGGCGCGCTATTCTTGATGGGCGAGGCGAGCGGGTCCACGGTTGCGCTCCTTCGAAGTGAGGCGTCGGGTTCGGCCCCCGGCGCTTTGCGTTCTCAGTGGGTCGGCGTCTTTGATCGCGCCCGCGCGCTCGCAAACGCCATGCGGCACATGCGTTCGCGCTGAGCGACGGCAACCCGACGATCTCGTTCGTCGGGGTCCAGCGTCCCGTCCGGGTCCACCTGGCGCTCGAGGGCGGCCAGTTGCGCGGCCCGCGCGTTGGCGGTGTAGGTCCGTGGGTCATGCCGAAGCGAGCAGGCGAGTCCACCAAGGCGCGCGCGCTGCTGGCGCTCACTGGCGGTCATCATCGGATCGCCTCGCGGGCTCGCTCCGCGGCCTCGAGGTAGAGCGCGATCAGGGTCGCGGCGCTGACGTTGCGGCGCCCGCGAAACTCGGC
>JAJYDP010000291.1 GCA_021777365.1 Chloroflexota bacterium
GGCTACCACGGTGGCCACGAGGACGAGGGGGAGGGGTACGCGGTCGCCGTCGAGGCGAGGTAGGCTCCGGTCCGGAACCGCTGCGACCATAATCCCGGAGAGCGCGAGCCCTGCGGCATCAGCCGGGCACGTCGACGCAAGAGGTGAGCGATGAGCATCAGCACCGACCGGCTCACGGCCGAGGAGATCGTCCAGCTCTCGAGGCAGTACACGCTGTACGAGTGGTCGGCGCAGTCGGCGGTGGATCCCATCGCGGTGGACCGGGCCAAGGGCGTCTACTTCTACTCGCCCGACGGCACCCGCTACATCGACTTCAACAGCCAGCTGATGAGCGTGAACATCGGCCACGGCGACCCCCGGGTGGTCGACGCGATCAGCGCCCAGGTGGCGAAGCTCGCCTACGCCAACCCGTTCATGGCCACCGAGCCGCGGGCGCTCCTGGGCAGGAAGCTCGCCGAGCTGCTCCCCGGCGACCTCGACAAGGTCTTCTTCACCAACGGCGGCGCCGAGGCGAACGAGAACGCGATCAAGCTCGCCCGCCTGTACACGGGCCGCCACAAGATCGCGGTGCGGTACCGGAGCTACCACGGCGCCACGGCGGGCGTGATGACGCTCACCGGCGACCCGCGCCGGTGGGCGAACGAGCCGGGCATCCCGGGCGTGGTCCGCATCCCCGACACGCTGCCCTGGGGCGCGGCGGACTCGCTCCCCGCGGACGAGGTCCTGCGCGAGACCGAGCGGATCCTGATGTACGAGGGCCCGCAGACGGTGGCCGCCATCATGATCGAGCCGGTCGTGGGCACGAACGGGATCCTGGTCCCCCCGGACGGCTACCTGCAGGGGCTGCGCGAACTCTGCGACCGGTACGGGATCCTGCTGATCGCCGACGAGGTGATGTCCGGGTTCGGACGGACCGGCGAGTGGTTCGCGGTGAACCACTGGGGCGTGGTGCCGGACATCCTGACCATGGCCAAGGGGCTCACCTCGAGCTACGTCCCGCTCGGCGCGGTGGCGGTGCGCCATCACATCGCGGCTCACTTCGAGAAGAACGTCTTCTACGGGGGCCTCACCTACAACAGCCATCCCGTCGGCTGCGCCGCCGCGCTCGCCACGATCGGGGTCTACGAGGACGACGGGTTGATCGAGCACACGCGCCGGATGGGGGTGCGGATGGGCGAGCACCACCAGGCGCTCCGGGCGAAGCACCCGTCGGTCGGGTCGGTGCGGAACATCGGCCTGTTCGGGATCATCGAGCTTGCCCGGAGCCGCGACCCGTACGTGCCCATGGCCCCCTACAACGGCACCAGCGACGAGACGAAGGCGGTCGCCGCCTCGCTCCGCCAGCAGGGGCTCTACACGTTCGTGCGCTGGAACGCCATCTCGACCAACCCCCCGCTGTGCATCACGGAGGACGAGCTGGCGGAGGGGTTCGCGATCATCGACCGCGCGCTCGACCTGGCGGACGGAGCCGTGGCCGGATAGGCTCGGCCCGCGCGCTGGACTCGCCGGAATGCCTCGTCAGTCTGTCCGGTCCGCCGCCCCAGCTACGACCGGCAAACCCGCCAGCCGCCACTCCGGGAACCCCCCGACGAGCCGGCGCGCGCGATACCCGTGGCGACGCAGGATCTCGACCGCAGTCGGCGCGAAGACCCAATACGGCCCGCGGCGGTACGCGACGATCTCCCGGGCGTTCGGCAACTCCGCCAGGCGCGCTTCGAGATCCTCGACGGGGATCGAGCGGGCGCCGCGGCGCTCCTCGGCGTCGGCATGGCAATGGTGTACCCGACACTCATTGCCGCGGTCGGCGACGTCGCGCACCTCGCCTGGCGCACCTCGGCCCTCGGCGTGTATCGCCTGTGGCGGGACCTGGGCTTCGCGGTGGGCGCCCTCGTGGCGGGCGTCATCGCCGATGCGCTGGGCTTCGAGGCGGCGATCGGCGTCGTGGCCGCCCTGGCGCTGGCGGCGGGCAGCGCACGGCGCAGGCCGGTGAGGCGGTCCCGAAGGTGCAATGCTCGGCCCGGACACTCGGCCCTTGCGGCGAGCGTGCATCCTCGGCAACGATCAGTCGCCGCCCACCTGGCCGTCCGCGGCGACGAGGAACGATGAGCAGCGACCAAACCGACCACCACCACTCGCACCACGAACTCGACCACGACGGGCCCGGACACTCGCACGGCGGGCTGGCCGGGCTGGTTGCCGGCCTCTTCGGTCACAGCCACGACCCGGGTGACTCGATCGATGAGGCGCTGACGAGCGATGCCCGTGGCATTCGGGTGGTCAAGCTCTCGCTCCTCGGGCTCGGAATCACCGCCGTCCTGCAGCTCGCCGTCGTGCTCGTGTCGGGATCGGTCGCGCTGCTCGCCGACACGATCCACAACTTCTCGGATGCGTTGACCGCCATTCCGCTCTGGATCGCCTTCGCGCTGGGGGCGCGCGCCGCCACCCGCCGCTACACGTTTGGCTACCGGCGCGCCGAGGATCTCGCCGGTCTCTTCGTCCTGCTCATGATCCTGGGCTCCGCTCTCCTCGCCGCCTGGGAGTCGATCGACCATCTCATCCACCCCCAGCCCATGACGAACATCGCGATCGTGGCCGCCGCCGGGCTCATCGGCTTCGCCGGCAACGAGGCCGTCGCCCTCTACCGGATCCGGGTCGGGCGATCGATCGGGTCGGCGGCGCTCGTGGCGGATGGCTACCACGCGCGCACCGACGGGCTCACCTCGCTCGCGGTCGTGATCGGCGCCGGCGGCGTCGCGGCCGGCTATCCCCTCGCCGACCCCATCGTCGGGCTCCTCATCAGCGCGGTCATCCTCGTAGTGCTGCGCCAGGCGACGGGCCAGATGCTGGGGCGCCTGATGGACGCCGTCGAGCCCGAGCTCGTCGGGGAGGTCGAGCGGACCGCGCGGGGAGTGGCGGGCGTGCAGGACATCGGGCGTGTGCGCCTCCGCTGGGTGGGGCATGCGCTCGAGACCTCGCTCACGATCACGGTCGACTGCGATCTGACCGTGTCGGCCGGACACCGGATCGCGGAGGAGGTACGCCATCGCCTGCTCCACGAGGTCCGCAGGCTCGACACGGCACTCATCCACGTCAATCCCTGCGGCCATGCCGGGGAGGACCCCCACGCGATGACCCGCCATCACGACACGCCATCTCCTCGCACCGAAGAGCCAGCAGGCGGTGCCAGGGCAGGCGCCCAGGGAGAGGGTGCATCGCGCCTCGCGCCTTCGGGGCGGGTGTCGTAGACCGCAGGGTCGAGGGCGACACGTCCGGGTCCGGGACGCCGGCCAGCGCGAAGCGGTCGGGCCCCGACACGGCGGGCGCGATGGCCGTGGCGCGGCAGAATCTCGACCGCGCTCGGGGCGAAGACGCACTCCGGCCCGCGCAGGTATCCGTGACTCGGGAGGGATGTGGCGCGCCCCGTGGCCGACGAAACGCCTCTCGCTCATACTTGAGCCATGGCGCAAGTATTCGCCTCCGAGATCGACGCCGACGTCTGTTCGGTCGAATGCCTGCATCCCACGGTCATTGAGCCGCTCCTTGGCCGATCCCTGGGCAACGAGGGCGCGCGCGCCGTCGGCGAGCTGTTCGCCACCCTGGCGGACCCGTCCCGCGCTCGGATCGTCCACCTGCTCGCGATCACCCGTGATGAGCTGTGCGTGTGCGACATCGCGCTCGTCCTCGGGATGAGCGTGTCGGCGCTGTCGCACCAGCTGCGGTTCCTCCGCGAGCGGGGCGCCGTCGAGCGCCGGAAGGTCGGACGGATCGTCTACTACCGGCTCGTCGACGACCACCTGCGCGAGCTGGTCCTCGGCG
This sequence comes from Chloroflexota bacterium, assembly GCA_021777365.1. The sequence continues at coordinate 3,817 of JAJYDP010000291.1, forward strand.
CGGCAACCCACGTCGCGGAGCACGCCTGATGGCCCACGCGCACGGGTCCGCGGCCGCGGCCAGCCGCGGCCGGCTTCTCGCCGTCCTGCTCCTGGGCGTCGTGATCCTCGTCGTCGAGGTCGCCGGGGCCATCGCCGCCAACAGCCTTGCGCTCCTCGCCGACGCCGGGCACATGCTCACCGACGTGGCAGGCGTGGCGATGGCCCTGCTCGCCATCTGGTTCGCGGGCCGGCCGGCGACGAACGGCCGCACCTTCGGTTACCTGCGCCTGGAGGTCCTCGCCGCCGGTGCGAACGCCACGTTGCTGCTCGGCGTGGCGGCCTATGTGCTGTTCGAGGCCTGGCGGCGGCTGTCCGCGCCACCCGAGATCGCGTCGGGGCTCATGCTCGCCGTGGCGCTGGTGGGCCTCGCCGCCAACGCTGCCTCGCTCTCCCTCCTGCGCGACGCGCAGCGGGCGAGTCTCACCATGCGGGGTGCGTACCTGGAGGTGATGGGCGACCTCGCCGGGTCGCTGGCGGTCATCGTGGCCGCCGCGGTCATCGCGCTGACCGGCTGGACCGCGGCCGACGTCGTCGCCTCGGTGGCCATCGGCCTCCTCATCCTGCCGCGCACCCTCTCGCTGCTCCGTGACGCGACGGACGTGCTCTTGGAGGCGACGCCCAGGGGCATCGACATGGACGAGGTGCGCCAGCACATCCTCGATGCGCCGGGGGTCGTGGACTGCCACGACCTGCACGCCTGGACGATCACGTCGGGGGTGAACGTGGTCTCGGCGCACGTGATCCTGGCCGACGGGGCGGACCCGGCGACAACGCTCGATGCGCTCTGCGCATGCCTGTCGAACGACTTCGACATCGAGCACTCCACCTTCCAGCTCGAGACCGTCGATCGCCGGCGGCTCGAAGAACGGAGCCACGCATGACCCACCGCGCCCAGCTTCTCTGGTTCGGCGACTGCCCCAACCACGAGACGGCCCGACAACTGCTCCGGGACGTTGTCGCCCGGCTCGCCCCGGACACGACGATCGAGGATATCGACGCCAGCAATCCCGCGGTCGCGGAGCGCCTGCGTTTCCCGGGCTCACCCACGATCCGAGTCGACGGCGTCGACGTCGGGCCCGGGTTCCGGGGCCCCGGCGACTACGCGCCGCGCTGCCGGCTCTACCGCACGAGCTCGGGACTCGCAGGCGTGCCAGAACCCGCCTGGATCGAGGAGGCGCTTCGCGCGTGACAATGATCGCGGCCTCCATCCCTGCGACGAGGGCCAACAGGACCAGGGCCACTCCGGTCGAGCGACGCACGATCGACATCGGGGACCGCTCGAGCAGCTGCCCGGCTCTGATGGCCAGGCCGCGGCAGCCCACAGCGCAAGGACGGAGGCGACCGCGACCTCGCGGGGCGTGGTAGTACGCGGTCGGCGGCCGTTGCACGAGCGGTCGGTGTCGTAGGGCGAGTCGTTCAGGATCGGCAACCCATGCGTGGCCTGATCGTCGCGTGGGCGACGCGCGTCCCCCGCGCGCCGGTCGGCCGGAGACGCATCGCCCGGCGGGCCGCTCGGTCAGGCCGGCCCGGGCTGCATCACCTCGCTCGCGTCGGCGTTGATGAGCTGGACGGTCACCTGCGCGCCCCGGGGCACCACCAGCGTCGGGTTGGTGAGGCCGGCAATCCGGAACGTCTCGTCCGGTCCGTCGGACGGGCTGACCGGCTGACCGTCGATCCCGCCCCCGTGCCGAAGCCCATCATGCCGGGGCTCATCCCGCCGATGCCCCAGCCCGGGGCACTGGCGCCGGAGCCCGCAGCCTCGTTCTCGGTTCCGAACCAGCCAGTGCCGGTCCCGCCGGCAACGGCGCCTGCCGCGAGGAGGACGATCCCGACGGCGACCAGGGCTGCGCCGGCGAGGCCGATCCTGCGCCTGCTCATCAGCGGCGTTCCAGGACCTGCCTGGACTGCTCGAACTGCTCCTGCGTGATCTCGCCGCGTGCGTAGCGCTCGCGCAGGATCTCGAGCGGGGTCGGTCGGGCGTCGTCGTGCCCGCTCCTCAGCGTGCCCCCCAGCGCCCAGACGACGAGGAGCACGATGCCCACCATCACGACGAGCCCGCCCAGCATCCACAGCCAGCCGCCGGGCCCGAGGCCGTAACCGAACATCATGGGTACACCTCCGCGGGTTGCATATACGAGGGGGAGGGCCGGGGCGCCAGCCGGACCCGGCGCAGCAGCTGGGCATTGGCGGCCACGATGATGGTCGACGCGCTCATCGCGATCGCCCCGACCGCCATCGGCAGCTCGATGCCCCAGGGGGCGAGGATCCCCGCCGCGACCGGGATCGCCACCAGGTTGTAGGCGGTCGCCCAGGCGAGGTTCTGGAGCATCTTGCGGTAGGTCGCGCGCGAGAGCGCGATGGCGCCGACCACGTCGCGCGGATCGCTGCGCACGAGCACGATGCCGGCCGACTCGATCGCCACGTCGGTGCCCGCGCCGATGGCGATCCCGACGTCAGCGCTGGCCAGGGCGGGCGCGTCGTTCACCCCGTCGCCCACCATGGCGACCTTCCGCCCGCCGGCCTGGAAGCGCCGCACGGCCTGCGCCTTGTCGGCCGGCAGCACCTGCGCCGCCACCTCGTCG
>JAJYDP010000292.1 GCA_021777365.1 Chloroflexota bacterium
TCGGATCGCGTCGAAGATCGAGGCTGGCCTCTGGGCCGCGGCACACGATGCCGAACCGGCCGTCATCGAGGCGGCACTCGCTCGTCAGCGCGGGGTCGCAGTCGCGATCCCGACCGACGCCGCGGAGGGATTCGCCGAGCGCGTCGAGCGTCTCACCTGGCGTCCACAGGCCAGCGAATGCCGCGACGCTCTTGACGCGACGGACGGCCGGGCCGATGGTCCCGACCTGGGGACGAGCGTGACCCGGCGCTCAGTGCGTCGAGCGTAGCCAGGGGACTACGAAGCTGTCTCGCTGCTCAACCGCGAGGTTCAGCGGTTGCACGCGGACGCATACCCCGATCTCTTCAAGCCGCCGTCAGACGAGACGATGTGCCGGGCGGCCTACGATGACCTGCTGTAGGCGGGTCCATCCGTGCCGCCCCCTACCTTGCCCTGTGTTCCCTCTCGATCTGCAGGAGCGCGTCGTGGAGCAGCTGGTACGCCTCGGCGGTATCGGGGCGCTGGTCGGGCATGTGGCCGAGCTCGCGGGCACCCTGGGCCAGCCGTTCGAGGACGGCCGGGATGGCGCGCTCCGGGACCGAGCCGACGGTGGCGCCCCGGTAGTTGGTCAAGATGGCCTGGATCGCCTTCGGGAGGCGCTTCGCATCGGCGCAGCCGTCCACGAGTCGGAAGGGCAGGTGCCAGCTCGCCGGGCGTAACGGGTCGCCGACATAGGCGAAGCAGCGCGCGGGGAGCCCGTACTTCGGATGCATGAGCGCGTCATCGGGCTCGCCCGAGGGACCCGCGTCGGCCGGCTGGCGGGACAGGAGACTGCCCGGGGCCGGTGGCGGATCCACGGGCCGGTAGATGCCGTGCAGGCTCAACCACCACAGCTCGTCGGGCGCCTGTGGCGCATCGAGGTGGACGAAGGCCCGGCCCCGTCGGCCGCCGTCGGCGAGGTCGGCGGCGTACAGCAGGTGGCCGTCGCTCACGGCCACCGCGCGCACCCCCTGCGCGGCGGCATAGCGGGTGGCCTGTTCGAGCGCGGCCTCCACGGCCGCCGCATGCCAGGCCAGGGCCCCCGGGCGCTTGGTCTCGACCACGAGGTACTTGATGCCCAAACGGGTGAGCAGCAGATCCGCATAGCCGACCTGGTGGTTGAGATCGGCCACCCCCCAGTCCAGGGCATGGGTGAAGAGGTCGGCCACGATGAGCTCGGCCACCCGCTCGGCGCCGCCGCCCGGTCGCTCCATCTCCGCCAGGCGGCTCTGCCGCAGCTCGAGGAAGCTCGGCCAGGTGGCAGCGAGCCTGGCTTGCAGGTGATCGCGCAGCACGAGGCGGTCGGCCATCAACGCTCCGGACGGCGAGTCGCACGGGTGAGCGTACACGGGCGCGGCTACGCATGCGCATCGTGGTGGGCGAGGGATCTCAGACGAGGCCGTGCTCCCGGGCCAGCTCCGCGAGGCCATTGCGGAACCTGCCAGCGCCGCCGCGCGCCGGGTGGCGGAGGCATGGCGGTGACCTCGACCCTCTGCGTCCGACCGGCGCGCAGGCGGTAGCCAGGCGGGCGGCGATAGCCTGATCCGGTCCCCGCTCCGGTCCAGTCTCTCGCGATCTGCCGCGGCGATCGGCATGGACGGGCCGACGGGGGCCGCGAAGGCGGATGAAGGCACCACCGGTACCGGACGTGCCGTTCCCGGCCTTGACTGCGCATTTCGCCGAAATGGACCCGAATCCCCCCGTCGAGAACGTTACGCTGTCCTGAGTGGGCGAGCCATGTCCCACCCCATGACACCGAAGAGGAAGGTGATCGATGACCGCTGCCGCGACCAGTCCCACGACGTACCCTGTAAACGTGCGGTTCGATCGCGACCAAAGGATCAGTCGTCTGTGGGGGATCCCATTCCTCGGTTGGTTCGTGCGAGGACTCATCCTCATCCCGCACTACGTGATCCTCGGGATCTATGGGTTCGCCGTCTCGATCGCGATGCTCGTGACCTGGATCCCAGTGCTCCTCACCGGACGCTTTCCCGGATGGGGTTACGCTCTGGTCGGCGGCTACTTTCGTTGGTCGATCAGGGTGACGGCCTACATGCTTCTCATGGTCGGCCCGTATCCTCCGTTCTCGACGAGCCCCGGGTACCCCGTGGAGGTCGATTTCGACCGTACTCGCGGGTTGAACAACCTCTGGGGGATTCCATTCATCGGGATCCTGGTCCGCTCGATTCTCGTCATCCCGCACGCGATCGCCCTGTGGTTCGTGGCGATCGTGGCCGGGTTCGTCATGTTCTTCTCGTGGATTCCCGTCCTCATCTTCGGGCGGTACCCGGGCCTCGGGTATGAGCTCGTCGGCGGTTATCTCCGGTGGACGACGCGGGTCTCGTGCTGGATCCTTCTGATGGCGGGTCCCTACCCACCATTTCGACTGGGTGAGTAGGGCAGCCCGCCGGTACCAAACCGGGTAGCGGGCGGGAGGATCTGGAAGAGGCCGCAAGGTCCCGCGGACGGAGGCCCTGGGGGGTCACACGAGAGTTCGCCGCCCGCTCCTGGCAGTCCGGTCGGGCGGGACGTCGAAGCCGAGTCCGGCATACGCGGAGAGACGCTTCGTGTGCATGCGGGCGAGGACCGGCACGTTCACATCGACGTAGTCGTGCACCACAACGTTCGACTTCGAGTCGGTCGGACGGAGAATCCGGCCTACGTACTGGATCACGCGCCCCTTGAACGCAAGCGGGAAGGCCAGGAAGAGCGTGTCAAGCGGCGGACAGTCGAACCCTTCGCCAAGGAAGCTGCCGGTCGCGATAAGGAGGATGCCTCCGTGCCGGTCGGCCCGGTTGAGCTGCTCCACGACCAGGGTGCGCGCCTTCTTCCCGAGGCCGCCCTGCAGGACGAGGGGTTGGTGCCCCCGCGTCTTCAGGCCCTTCACCAGGCGATCGACATGCTCGGTCCACTGCGACAGCACCAGGCAGTTGCGCCCGGCGTGGACGGCCTTGGCGACGTCTACGCAGATCTGCTCGGTGCGCCGATCGTCCTCGACAATGGCCCGGAACACGGCCTGGATCTCGAGGCCGTCCTGCGCCGGGACGGCATGGTCGGTCGCGTGGACGATGAGCCGGCGATCGAAGGTCTGCGTTTCCCACGTCGCCGACGCCATGCGGTGCCGGATCGGGCCGCAGTACATCGAGATCAGCCCCTCCAGCCCGTCGCGGCGATACGGGGTCGCCGTGAGGCCGAGCCAGCGCGCCACGGGCATCTGGCGGACGCATCGCTCGAAGGTGACCGCCGGCACGTGGTGGCACTCGTCGACCACGGCGAAGCCATACGCGGAGGTCAGCTCGGGCAGGTCCTCGCGCCTGGCGAGGCTCTGTGCCATGGCGATGTCGATGCCGCCTCGGGCCCTGTTGCGCCCGCCGCCGAGCTGTCCGATCTGGGCCCGATCGATACCGAGATGCTCGGCGAGACGGTCGCGCCACTGTTCGACGAGCGGCTGGCGGTCCACGACGATCAGGGTCGGTACCTGGTAGTGGGCGATCAGCCCACAGGCGATGACGGTCTTGCCGGCCCCTGGCGGTGCGACGAGCACGCCGATCTTGTCGCGCATGAGCGCCGCCACCGCATCGCGTTGGGGCTCGGTCAGCTGCGTACGCAGCGCGACCTCGATCGGCCCGGGCTCGGGGCAGCCCTCGGTGACAACCAGCCGGCTGCCGGCCTCCGCAACGATCTGCTCTGCATGCTCTCGCACGCCCCGCGGCAGGAGCAGCTGGTCGATCGTCTCGCGGTAGCAGCGCAGGAAGCGCGGGGTGTTCCAGGTCGAGAAGCGCAGCCGTTCCTTCTCGCGGTACTCCGGGTTGGCCAGTGAGGCCAGGTGCTTCAGCGCCGACACCAGTGCCGGTGGAAGCCCGATGCGATCGACCGCGAGCATGGCTCCGGCAGACACCCGGACGGTCTCGGGCGGCTTTGCCTGCGGCACCCACGCTGGAGGCCGCCGGTAGCTGGTCTCGTCCGGGCCGGCGGCGATCGGGCGTGCCGACTCGGCGAATGAGGTCATTGCCGCAGGCGCGACGCGGGGCTGTGAGGACAGAAAGGCCCATTGGTCCCCGTAGGGCTCAAGCGTGTCCGGATCGAGGAAGACGGTCGTTCCACGCCTGCGACACGCTCCCTGAAGCGGCAGGGCAATCAGGTTTCCCAATGCGCCCTTCGGCATGAAGTCCTGAGTCGGGAACAGGCGGTCGTAGCTGGCCAGGTCCAACTCGGCCCGGACCGTCATGGCCTCGCGCAACAGGTACACGCCGACCCGCCGAGCCGCGGAGGCCGGGACGGGAGCGGAGAAGAACGCCCAGACGTGCGCGCCATTTCCGGACCTCGACCGTTCGAGGGCGACGGGCATGCCGGCGGATCGAGCGGCATCGAGGTAGGCGAGGGCATCGAGCGCCCAGCCAGGCCCGTCGAAGTCGCACACGAGGAGGCGACACACGTCCCCCGGGAGCAACGGATACAGGCCGGCGTGGATGCCTCCGACCAGGTGCGCCTCCACGACGTCCGACGACAAGGGCGCGTATTCCCGCCCGGGCTTGCGGGCATTGGTCCAGCCCCCTACCACCGCCGGACTCCAGCCTGACTTCGCGGTTCGCCGGCTCTCCCACCGTACGGCGTAGACGTCGTCACGTCCGGCGAAGAGCGTGCGGAACAGCGCGATCTTCGCCTCGCGCGAGGATCGATGGTCGACCGCCGGAATATCCGCGTCGATCTCGTGGTCAGGAAGCAGCGTCGGTACCCATGGCGTGACCGGAGCCCGCCGGCTCGGCTGGTTCAGCCCCAGCAGCGCCTGAAGACGCCGGTTCTCGGCATGCAGAGCGTCGAGCTCTCGCCGGAGCTCGGCTTCTCTCGCGGGGCCGTGGTCGGTCATGGCGCGGGGCATCGTACGCGAGCGATCGCCCGCGGACGCGCCCCTCAGGTCGCTGGCGGCCGGACGACCTCCACGCGGACCGGAAGATGCGGCCACCCGGCGTCGGTGGTGACGACGCGCGCGGCGCCAAGGACCACCCCGGTGGCCACCACCAGGGCGTCCGGAAGCCGGAGCCCGCTGCCGTGCCGTGCCCGCAACCCGGCCGCCATGGCAGCGACCGCCCGGGTGGCCGGCTCGACCCGGGCGGGCAGGGCGTCCACGAACGCATCGACCGTCGCCACGGCCTCGGCACCGCGGCGGTATGGCGCCACCAGGATCTCGGCGTAGGCGGAGGCCGGGAGCACGAGGGCGTCCCCGCGCCCGAGGGCTGAACGCACCGCCTCCACCGCCCCGGCATGATGGACGTCGCCCGCGTCGAGAACGGCGATGACGACCCCGGCGTCGAGGACGGTCAGGTCCACTCGCGCCGCAGCTCGTCGAGCTCACCAGCCGGGTAGACGTCGGTCAGGGCGCCGGCGAACCGGGTGAGCGGATCATCCGCCCGCAGGAGCACGACCTCGCCGGGTCCGCGGACCTCGGCCCGCAGCCGGTCGCCGGTGCGCAGGCCAGCCTGGGCGAGGGCGTCCATCGGGATCGTCACCTGGTGCTTGGCGCTGACGCGCGTATACCCGCGTCTGCGCGCAGTCTTTACTCGTCGTTCCACGAGCAAACCTTACGCCACGCCCCGGATGCCGTGCAATGGCCTGCTGCCCCGTGGACGGGCCAGCCCGCATCTCGCTCCGCCCGGCGGTTGATCCTGGCGGCGTCGTAGACGGCCTTGTCCTCGACGATGCCTGCGGTGTTGAGGGGGAGCGCCTCCACGTAGCGCCGCAGACGAGCCGGATCGCGGCCGCCATCGACCGCTTCGGCATCGCGGGTGAGGAGATGCTCGACGTAGCTGTCGAGCCAGTATCTGGCGGGGGCGCTCGCTCATCCCGAGCGCCGGCTCGGGGAACCCGCTCCGCAGCAGGGGATCGACGGACCGACGATGAACAGGGCGGGCAGCTTCGCCACGAGCCGTTCGATGAGGCCGTCGACGAAGCGCTGAGGGTATGCCATCGGTCACGCGACTACCACTTTCCCGCACAGTCCAATACCGTTCTGCCGCGCCTCTCAGTGCCGGCCTGCCACACAACGACGTCGCTCCTGATGCGCCGGGGGCAGCACTCGAACGTGGCTCGGCTGGCCCCCGGACAGGGCGATCCCATGGTCCACGGTGGTACACCCGCGACTCGGATGCCAGCGGTTCGGCTCCGGCGCGGCCCAGCGGGGCCCCCCGGGGGCTGGTACCCTGGGCCAGTGTCCGCGAATCGATGGCCGAGCCCCCACTTACGGCTCGATTGAGGTGAATTCGGCGAGTCTGTGCCCCACTCGGGCCGCGAACTTGGCGCCCAGCAGGGACCACGTCGGCGGGAAGGCGTTACCGGCGCAACTTCCCGCGTCGCCCCACGATCCGATGGAGCGGCACGGACTGATGTGCACGGCGGCAACCCGCGGCGCGACCCGATCGGCC